>NZ_AQPL01000257.1:0-42877 GCF_000395345.1 Cupriavidus sp. WS
CTGTCGTCGCCCGGCCCCGAGGCGGAGACGCTGGCGGCGGAGGGCCGCGCGGCCGCGCGCGGCGCCAGCGCGGCGGAGTCGCTCGCGCACGCGGATTTCCGCCATCTCAACCAGCCCGACGCGCTGTTCGCCATCGACGACGCGATCCGGCGCTTCGCGCAGCGGCTGCGCGGCGTGCAGACGCGGCGCGAGCGCAGCGCGGCGTCGGGCCGCATGATCGACATGGCCGCCACCATCCGGCGCAGCGTGTCGCGCGGCGGCCTGCCGCTGGAGCTGGCGTGGCGGCAGCGCCGGCGGCAACGCCCGCGCATCGTGCTGCTGCTGGACGTGAGCCGCTCGATGAGCCTGTACAGCTTTTTCTTCCTGCGCCTGGCGCGCGTGCTGAGCGCGCGGCTGGCCGACGTGCATTGCTTCATCTTCCACACCGCGCTGGCGAACGTGGGGCAGGCGCTGCGCGACCCCGACCCGTGGCGCTCGCAGGAGCGCCTGGCGCTGCTGTCGGCGGGCTGGGCCGGCGGCACGCGCATCGGCGAAAGCCTGGAGGCGTTCAACCGCCGCCACGGCGCGGCGCTGCTGCATTCGCGCACGGCGGTGGTGATCGTCAGCGACGGCTACGACGCGGGCGAGCCCGGCCTGCTGCAGGAAGCCCTGCGCAAGATGCGGCGGCGCTGCCGCCGGCTGGTCTGGCTCAACCCGCTGATGGGCCAGCCCGGCTTCACGCCGGCCAGCGCCGGCATGTCGGCGGCGCTGCCGTATCTCGACCTGCTGGCCGGCGCGCGCGACCTGGCGAGCCTGCGGCAGGTGCTGCCGCAAGTCCTGTCGGTATTGCAGTAAACGACGTTCCGGACCCTGCCATGAACCACGCCACCATAGACCCCGCCACAGACCCCGCCACGGACGCCATCGACGGCGAAGCGCTGCTGCTGCGCGAGCAGCGGCTGATCGACGCGCTGCGCCCGTTCGCGGTGATCACCGTGATCCGCGCGCAGCCGCCCACCTCGGCCTGGGTGGGCGCGCAGGCGCTGCTGGAAGAGGACGGCGCGCTGCACGGCTGGGTCGGCGGCGGCTGTTCGCGCGCCATCGTGATCCAGGCCGCGCTGGAGGCGATCCGCACCGGCGCCCCCAAGCTGCTGCGCATCAGCAACGCGCCCGCGGCGGCGGAGGCCGGCATCGAGATGCACGCCATGCCGTGCGCGAGCAACGGCACGCTGGAGCTGTTCATCCAGCCGACCCTGCCGCCGCCGGTGGCGCTGGTGCTGGGCGCCACGCCGACCGCGCTGGAAGCCTGCGTGCTGGCGCAGCGCATGGGCTTCGCCGTGGTGGCCGCGGCCGGCATGACGGTGCCGCTGGCGGCGCTGGGCCTGCGCCAGGTGGTGGCGGGCTACGACCCGGCCGCGCTCGCCGCGCTGGCGCCGCGGCTGGTGCTGGTGGCCACCCAGGGCGACGGCGACGAGGACGCGCTGGAAGCGGCGCTGCGCGGCCCGGCCGCGGCGGTGCTGCTGGTGGCGAGCCAGCGCAAGGCGCAGACGCTGCGCGAGGCCATGCAGCGGCGCGGCATCGCGCCGCAGCGGCTGGCCGCGCTGCATGCGCCGGCCGGCCCGCACATCCACGCGCGCACGCCGCAGGAGATCGCGCTCGGCGCGGTAGCCGGGCTGGTGGCGCTGCGCCGGCAGATGGAGGAAGAACAGGCCGCGCAGGCGCCCGCGCAGAGCGGCGAGGCGCTGCCGGCGATGCTGCCGTGCGAATCGATGGCGCCGGCTCCCGCCGCCACCGCCGCGCGCTACGTCAATCCGGTGTGCGGCATGGCGGTCGACATCGCGTCGGCCAGGCACGTGGTCGAGCATGGCGGGCAGCGCGTGTATTTCTGCTGCGACGGCTGCAAGGTGGAGTTCGAGCGCGACCCGGACAAATACCTGCCGGCCGCGCGCGGCGCGCGCAAGGCCACATGAGCGCGCCGGCGGACGCGGCGTTGCCGGCCTTCTCGGCGGTGGTGCTGGCCGCGGGCATGTCGTCGCGCATGGGCGGGCCGCACAAGCTGCTGCTGCCGCTGGACGGCGAGCCGGCGGTGCGGCGCACGGTGCGCGCGCTGCTGGCGGCGCGGCCGCGGGAGATCGTGGTGGTGACGGGGTACAAGGGCCGCGAGGTGATCGGCGCGCTCGACGGCCTGCCGGTCGCTTTCCAGCCGAACCCGCGCTACGAGGAGGGGCAGATGACTTCGGTGGCCGCCGGCGTGGCGGCGCTGCGCATGCCGTGCAGCGTGGTGCTGGTGTGCCTGGCCGATCAGGTCCTGCTGGAGGCGGCCGACTACCTGGAGCTGGTGCGCGCGTTCGCGGCGATGCCGCGCGGCGCGATCGTGGTGCCCATGTACGCGGGGCAGCGCGGCAACCCGGTGGCGTTCTCGGCGAGCTACGCCGCGGAGGTCGTGGCCGGGCACGTGAATCCGGGCTGCCGCAGGCTGATCGCCGAGCACCCGGACGAGGTCTTCGTCCACGAGGCCGGCCACGACCGCTTCACCACCGACATGGATACGCCGGAAGACTACGCGCGCATCGCCGCGCGCGTGGCGCGGCTCACTTCAGCATCTGCACCGAGCCGTTCACCGTCACCGTGACCTGGGCCTTGCCGCCCTCGACCGGCACTGGCGCCGCGTCCGACATCATGGCCTTGGCCGCGTACATGCGCGGCATCGGCTGCACCGCGCCGATCTCGCTGACCTGCACTTCGCGGATCGCGTAGCTGCTGTAGCCGAACAGCTTGGTGGTGGTGTCGGCCTTGGCGCGGAACGAGGCCACGGCCTGCTCGGCCAGCCTGGCCTCGGTGGCCTGGCGCGTTTCGCGCGAGAGCGAGAAGGCGATGTTCTGCACCTGCATCTGGCTGGCAAGCTGGCCGGCGAGCTTCGAGACCGCGGCGAAGTCGCGCGATTGCAGGATCACCTCGGCGCGTCCGCGCCAGGTGCTGATGCGGCCGTTGCGGTCGGTGGACGGGTTGATCGTGAAGCCGCCCGATTCCGCCTGCACGCCGGCCGTGCGCCGGGCCTGCGCGATGACCTGCTGCGCCTTGGCGGACAGCGCGGACGAGATCGCGCCGGGCTCGGCGCCTTCCTGCTCGGCGGCCAGGGTCAGGTGGACCACGTCGGTGGGCACGTCGGTGGCGGCCTGGGCCGACAGCGACAGCACGCCGGCGGGCGCGGGATCGCGGGCCGGGGCGCCGCCCTGGGCCGAGGCGATCATGGCGGTGGTGCCGAGCAGCGTGGCGGCAAGCAGTTTTTTCATGGTGTTCTCCCGTTTCTGGCAATGCGTATTCTGACGCACCCGCGGCGCGATCGTTCCACGATGCGGGATCGACCTTGTATCCACTTGTATCCGCCCGCTAGAGCGCCTGGAGCGCGAACGCGTGCCACGCCTTCCACAGCATGTAGGCCGACAGGCAGAACAGCAGGCAGGCGAAGACCTTCTTCAGTTGCGCCACGTCCAGGCGGTGCGCGGTGCGCGCGCCCAGCGGCGCGGTCAGCACGCTGGCCAGCGCGATCACCGCCAGCGCGGGCAGGTAGATGTAGCCGAGCGAGCCGGCCGGCAGTCCCGCCACGCCGAAGCCGCTCCACACGTAGCCGATCACGCTGGCCACCGCGATCGGGAAGCCGAGCGCGGCCGAGGTGGCCACGGCGTTGTGGATCGGCACGTTGCACCAGGTCATGAACGGCACCGAGACGAAGCCGCCGCCGGCGCCCACCAGGCTGGACAGGAAGCCGATCACGCCGCCCGCGCCGAGCATGCCCGGCGTGGCCGGCAGCTGGCGGTGCGGCGCGGGCTTGCGGTTGCGCAGCATCTGCCAGGCCGAGAAGCCGACGAACACCGAGAACAGCAGCGACAGCCAGCCGGTCTTGAGCGCGGCGAAGACCTTGCCGCCGCCGAGCAGGCCGCCGGCCAGGATGCCGGGCGCCAGCGCGAGCACCAGCTTCCAGCGCACCATGCCGTGCAGGTGGTGGGCGCGCACCGAGGACAGCGAGGTAAACAGGATGGTCGCCATCGAGGTGGCGATCGCCATGTGGACGATGGCCTCGTGCGGGAAATCCAGGTAGGTGAACAGCAGCGTGAGGAAGGGCACCATCAGCATGCCGCCGCCCACGCCGAGCAGGCCGGCGCAGAAGCCGGTAAAGGCGCCGAGCAGCAACAGCCCGGGAATCAGGGAGACATGCATGGAACGAGGCCGGCCTTGTGGATGTCGTTGGCGCCGATGCGCCGGGAAGGGCGGGCGCGCCGCGCGCCGCGCGGGGCAGCCGACCGGCCGATCAGCCGGTCAGCCGGTCAGCCGATCAAGCGGTCAGCCCATCAGCCGCGTGGTGATGAAGCGCCATTCGGCCGGCGTCACCGGCGTGATGGACAGGCGGTTGCCCCGCCGCAGCACCACCATGTCGGCCAGTTCCGCGTGCGCGCGCAGATCGGCCAGCGAGATCAGCGGGCCCTTGCCGACGTAGCGCACGTCGACCAGCACCCAGCGCGGCGCGTCGGGCCTGGAGGCGTCGTCGTAATACTCGCTCTCGGGATCGAACTGGGTGGGATCGGGGTAGGGCTGCGAGCCGACCTCGGCCAGGCCGGCGATGCCGGGCTGCGGGCACGACGAGTGATAGAACAGCACGCCGTCGCCGATGCGCATGGCGTCGCGCATGAAGTTGCGCGCCTGGTAGTTGCGCACGCCGGTCCAGGGCAGCGTGCCGCGCCTGGCGAGGTCGTCGATGCTGGCCTCGTTCGGCTCCGATTTCATCAGCCAGTACTGGCGGGCCCGGTCGGCGGCATTGGCTTGCGAGGAGCGGCTCATTGGCGGATTGGCTCACGGCGGAGTGGCGTTGGCGACAGCGCTATGGTGCAGCAAGCCCGGCCAAAAGAAAACCGTGTATGCCATCGTGCGGCAGTCGCGCAGCAGCCGTGCGCCAGCCGTGCGCGGCTCGCGCGGCCGGGTGCGCCGCGCGGGCGCGAAGCGTGAAAAATGCGAAAAACGCGAGGAAATGCGGGGAGGCGCGAGGAACCGGCAGGCATCGCCAGGGCCGCGCAAAAAGGGGCCGCGCAAAAAAACGAGCGCAAAAAAACGAGCGCAAAAAAAAGGCGGTGGTTTCAAACCACCGCCTTCTCTCGTTGGGGTCCCCGCCTCGGCCGCTGGATCGGCATCCTGAACCCAAGTGAGGTTCAGAGTGGCTGCGGAAGCCGCATTTTGGGTACATCACTGACTCAGGGAGTCCCGACTGCGAACTTTGAATCAAGCGACGCGCTCGCCCACACGGCATTGTCCCGCACCAACAAATGCTTATCGGTTCAAGGAATATGATCCTGACGAACCAGGCAGGGAAACTGTCAAACGTCTGACTTTGTTGCCGCAGGACCAATCGCTTCCGCAGGCTGTCAGACGTTTGCCGTTTCTAACTTGGATGGGATGAAAACGGCGGTCAGGCACGATAACCCGACCTTTGGTGTCGCGACTATGTGGCTTGGCGCGACTTGGCTCCACTATACACCGCCGGGCATTTCATACCAAGCCCGCCGTGCCGGGCCGTTACATTTTGCCGACGCGCGCGGCACCTCGGGCACATCGCGGTCATCGCGGCGTCACAACTGTGCCGTGCGGGGCACCGCGCCGCGGCCGGCCGCGCCCGGCCCCGTTCAGCCGCGGGAAATGGGCGCGCCGGTGCCGACGTGGGCGTACTGGCGCAGCGCCTCGTCGGCGCGCTCGTTGAGCTCGCGGATGCGCGCGCGCACGGCGTCCACCGGAATCGCGCCGTCTTCCTGCTGCTTGCGCTTGAGCGAGAGCAGGTCCGAGGCGATGCTGATGGCCGCCATCACCGCCACGCGCTCCACGCCCTTGGCGGAGACGCCGCTCTTGAGGCGGGTCATCTGGTCGTCTACCAGGGCCACCGCTTCCAGCAGCGCGGCTTCGTTGTCCGGCGCGATGGCGAAGCGGTAGGACTGGCCGGCGATGCTGACTTCGACTTGCTTGTTGCTCATGCGTTTTCTCCGGGTGCCTTGGTGAGGGCGCTGTCCGCGGCCTGCGCGGCGCCGTCGCCGAGCAGGTCGAGCTGGCGGGCGTCGCTGGCGGTGGGGAGCTTGTCGAGGATCGACTGGATGCGCAACTGCGCTTCCTCGATCTTGATATTGAGCAGCTCCCGGTCGGCGGCCATCGCCTCGCGGTCGCCGCGCAGCTGGCTGGCCTCGGCCTGCAGGCGTTCGATCTCCTCGCGCAGGCGCTGGTTCTCCGCTGCCAGGGTGTCGGCGTGATGCAGCACGCGCCCGATCTTGGCGGCGAGTTGTTCGAGTTCGGTGAGCATAGAGCCTGTCATATCCGGGTTTCGGGTTCTGGGATTCTAGCCCAAGCGCTCCGCGCGCAGCCGTGGAAAGCAGCCCGGTGTGACCGGGCCAGCGCGCCGAAGTTGCATGCAACGTCGCCCAACGGGCGCCGCGGCGGCATTTCCTGGCTGCTTCCATGCGTTTTCGCGCGGCCCGGGGCGGTGCGCGGGGCGTCATTGACGCTCGCGGTGAAACTGCCTACACTCGCGCACGTTCCAGGTGCTCGCAATCCTGTTCACTACAGGGTTGCAGTTCAACGGGAAACAGGGAGCCAGCCGCCGCCGCCAGGGCGCGTGCCGGGCCAACCTGTGCTGCCCCCGCAACGGTAAGCGACCGCGATCGGAAATATCGCAAGGCCGACCCATCAGCCACTGAACCGCAAGGTCCGGGAAGGCGGTCGGACTGGTGTCGCCAGCCCGGATACCGGCCTGAACGAGAGTGCGCCGCCTTCCGCAGGATGCGTGGCGCGCTTCGTCGCCAGACGGTCCGCGGGGGAACGGACCAGGCTGCTCTCTCCCTCTTCGCACCATGCGTTCATCGTCTTCCCGGCACCGCCGGCCGGCATCGCCGGCGCTTCGCCAGTCTGTTCCCGTTCTCGTTGCCGCGCGCGCGCGCCGGCCCCTGTCGGCCGGCCTGCTTGCCGTGCTCGCCGCCGGCGCGCACGGCCTGGCCCAGGCCCAGCCGGCGCCCGACAGCGAACCCGCGCCGCAGCCGGCCGCACAGCCTGTCGTCGCGCAACCGGTCGCACAACCCGCCGCGCAATCTGCCACGCAACCGGCCACGCAACCCGCCGCCACGCCGCTGGCCCCGGTGGTGGTGACGGCCACGCGCACCGCGCAGGCGCTGACCGAGGCGCTGCCGCACACCACCGTGGTCACGCAGCAGGACATCGTCAACTCGCAGGCGCCCGACCTGCGCACGCTGCTGCGCTCGCAGGCCGGCGTGGAATTCGCCGCCAACGGCGGCATGGGCGCCAACACCACGCTGTTCATGCGCGGCGCCAACGGCAACCAGACCCTGATCCTGATCGACGGCGTGCGCGTGTCGTCGGCCAGCAGCGGCACGGCGCAGCTGGCCAACATCCTGCCCGACCAGATCGACCACATCGAGGTGGTGCGCGGCAACGTGTCGGCGCTGTACGGCTCGGACGCCATCGGCGGCGTGGTGCAGATCTTCACCAAGACCGGCGCGGGCAAGCCGCCCGCGGCCAACGCGCAGATCGAGTACGGCAGCAACAACACGCGCCAGGCCACGGTGGGCTACGGCGGCCAGGTCGGCGACACCTCGTTCAACCTCACCGGCTCGATCTTCAAGACCGACGGCTTCTCCGCCGTCAACCCGCAGCAGCAGCCCAAGGCCAATCCCAACGACAACCCCTACGACAACAAGAGCGTGTCGGGCCAGGTCAAGCACCGCTTCACCAGCGACTGGGACGCGGGCGTCACGGCCTACTACTCCAAGAGCAAGCTGTCCTACGACAGCACCTCGGGCAAGCCCACCGACGTCTGGTGGATGGACAGCGAGCTCTACACCGTATCGGGTTTCGTCAACGGCAAGCTGGGCCGGGACTGGAGCACGCATTTCAAGGTGGCGCAGAGCGAGGACCGCAGCACCACGACCAGGAACGGCCTGTTCGACAGCCGCTTCAACACGCGCAACCGCCAGTACACCTGGCAGAACGAATACGCGCTGGCGCCCACGCACACGCTGCTGTTCGGCGCCGAGTACGCGCAGCAGGAGCTCGATTCGAGCTCCTACGCCACGCCGGTGCGCAATATCGCCTCGGTGTTCGCCGGCTACGACGGCCGCCTGGGCAAGCACCAGCTGCAGCTCAACGTGCGCAACGACCACTACTCGGACTTCGGCAGCCAGGCCAGCTACTTCGCCGGCTACGGCTACAACCTGACCGAGGCCTTCAAGCTGATCGCCAACGCCAGCAACGCCTTCCGCGCTCCCACCTTCAACGAGCTGTACTACCCCGGCTACGGCCAGCCCGGCATCCAGCCCGAGCGCGCCCGCTCGGTCGAGCTCGGCGCGCAGTACAGCACCGACGGCGCCGGCCTGCTGCGCGTGACCGCGTTCGAGACCCGCTACGACAACCTGATCGTCTCGGCGCTGCAGCCCAATGGCCTGTACCTGGCGCAGAATGTCGCCGAAGCCAAGGTGCAGGGCGTCGAGGCCTCGTGGCGCGCGCGCCTGCTGGGCACCGACGTGGGCGCCAGCGTGACCTTCCAGAACCCGCTCGACGAGCAGAACAACACCCAGCTGCTGCGCCGCGCGCGCCGCCACGCCGCCTTCGACGTGGGCCGCCAGTTCGGCGACTTCCGCCTCGGCGGCGAGTGGGTCATTTCGTCGGCGCGCCTGGACAGCGGCTCGCGCACGCTGGGCGGATACGGTATCGTCAACCTCAACGCCCGCTACAACATCGACAAGCAATGGTTCATCGCCGCCCGCGTGGAAAACCTGTTCGACAAGAACTACCAGCTCGCCTATCCCTACAACACGCAGGGGCGCGCCGGCTTTGTCACGCTGGGCTGGCGCCAGCGTTGACGGCGGCCTGAGATGCGCCGCGCGCTGGCCGTCTGGCTGATGCTCGCCGCCGCCGGCGCGGCGGTGTTCGTGCTGTCGCTGGCGGTGGGCAGCGTGCCGCTGAGCGCGGCGCAGGTGTGGCACGCGCTGGCCGGCGGCGGCGCCGACACCGCCGACACCGCCAGCGCCATCGTGCGCGAGCTGCGCCTGCCGCGCGCGGCCGCGGCCTTCGCCTGCGGCGGCCTGCTGGCGCTGACCGGCGCGCTGATGCAGGTGCTGCTGCGCAACCCGCTGGCCGAGCCCTACGTGCTGGGCGTCTCGGGCGGCGCGGCCACCGGCGCGCTCGGCGCCATGCTGATGATGTGGCCGCTGTGGACTGTGCAGGCCGGCGCCGCCGGCGGCGCGCTGTTCTCGATGCTGCTGGTGGCCACGCTGGCGCGGCGCGACCTGCTGCATCCGCAGGTGCAGGGCGGCCACCACGAGGCCGGCTCGCGCCTGCTGCTGACCGGCGTGATCCTGGCCGCGGGCTGGGGCGCGCTGATCACGCTGATTCTGAGCGTGGCGCCCGAGGCGCGCCTGCGCGGCATGCTGTTCTGGCTGACCGGCGACCTCGGCGGCACCGCCAGCTACGGTCTCGCGCTCGGCGCGCTGGCGCTGGCCGTGCTGCTGGCCATGCCGCTGGCGCGCGCGCTCAACGCCATGCTGATGGGCGAGACCGTGGCGCAGGCGCTCGGCGTGCGCGTGGGCGCGGTGCGCATGTCGGTGTTCGTGCTGGCCTCGGTGGCGATCGCGGTGGCCATCACCTCGGCCGGCTCGATCGGCTTCGTCGGGCTGGTGGTGCCGCACCTGGTGCGGCTGGCGTGGGGCAACGACCAGCGCCTGCTGCTGCCGGCCTCGGCGCTGCTGGGCGGCGCGCTGCTGATGGCGGCCGACCTGGTGGCGCGCACCGTGATCGCGCCGGCGCAGTTGCCGGTGGGCGTCATCACCGCGCTGCTGGGCGTGCCGACCTTCCTCTTCCTGTTGCTGCGCAGGCCGCGCTGATGCCGATGCCAAGCTGGAACGAACCCGTCTCGAACTGTCCCGTGCTGGCGTTGCGGGCCCTGCAGTTGCGCGCCGGCGCGCGCGTGCTGCTCGACGGTCTGAGTTTGTCGGTGCGGGCCGGCGAGCTGTGGTGCGTGGTTGGCCCCAACGGCGTGGGCAAGTCCACGCTGATGTCGGTGCTGGCCGGGCTGCGCAAGCCGGACGGCGGCGCGGTGCTGCTCGACGGCCGCGCGCCGCTGGAGATCGCGCCGGCCGCGCTCGCGTTGCAGCGCGCGTATCTGCCGCAGGCGGTGAGCGACACCTTCTCGATGCGCGTGCGCGACGCGGTGGCGGTCGGCCGCCATCCGCACCTGTCGGGCTGGGGCTGGGCGCGCCGCGAGGACGATGCCGTCGTCGCCGCGGTGATGCGCGAGCTCGATCTCGACGCGCTCGCCGCGCGCGACGTGCTGACCCTGTCCGGCGGCGAGCGCCAGCGCGTCTCGCTGGCCGCCACGCTGGCGCAGCAGGCGCCGCTGCTGCTGCTCGACGAACCCGCCGCGCATCTCGACCTGCGCCACCAGATCATGGTGCTGGACACGATGGCGGGCCTCGCGCGCGCCGGCCGCCATGCCGTGATCGTGATCCTGCACGACCTCAACCTCGCGCGCCGCTACGCCACCCACGCGCTGCTGCTGGCCGAGGACGGCCTGTGCCTGCACGGCGCGGCCGCCGACGTCCTCACGCCGGCGCACTGCTCGCACGCGCTGCGCACGCCGATCGTCAGCGTCAGCGACGGCCGGCATACCGCGCTGATCGCGCACGGCGCCTTCCACCCGCATCCGGGCGGGCCAGACGAACAAGACGGAATTTCATCATGACCGAACCCAACGCCAACGCCAACGCCAACGCCAATACCACCCCCACGCCGGAAGACGCCGCGCGCGACGAGCGCCACAACGCGCGCATGGCGCGCAAGAAGGACGTGGTCGACGCCAAGATCGCCGCCGCGCAGGACGAGCGCGGCGTGATCGTCATCACCACCGGCAACGGCAAGGGCAAGTCCAGCTCCGGCTTCGGCATGGTGGTGCGCGCGCTCGGCCACGGCATGCAGGCCGCCGTGGTGCAGTTCATCAAGGGCGCGATCCCGAGCGGCGAGGAAATGTTCCTGCGCCGCTTCCCGGACCAGTGCGCGTTCCACGTGATGGGCGAGGGCTACACCTGGGAGACCCAGGACCGCGCGCGCGACGTGGCCAAGGCCGAAGCCGCGTGGGAAGTCGCGCGCGGCCTGCTGCGCGACCCGGCCATCGGCCTGGTGCTGCTGGACGAGCTCAACATCGCGCTCAAGCTGCACTACCTCGACGTGGACACCGTGATCGCCGACCTGCGCGCGCGCCCGCCGATGCAGCACGTGGTGATCACCGGCCGCGGCGCGCCGCAGGCACTGATCGACGCGGCCGACACGGTGACGGAGATGACGCCGGTCAAGCACGCGTTCAAGCAAGGCATCAAGGCCCAGCGCGGCATCGAGATGTAAGCTCGCGCTACGCGATTCCAGAACGACTACGAGTATTCGAACATCATGCAGTTTCCCGCCATCGTCCCGCTCGATGCTTCTCTCCGCCCGGCGCTGCAGGCCGCCATCGACGCCAAGACCAAGCCGCTCGGCGCGCTGGGCCGGCTCGAATCGCTGGCCCTGCGGATCGGCCTGATCACCGGCAGCACCGCGCCCGAGCTCCGGCGCCCGGCGGTGATCGTGTTCGCCGCCGACCACGGCATCGCCGATGCCGGCGTGAGCGCCTATCCGGCCGAGGTGACGGCGCAGATGGTGCTCAACTTCCTCGGCGGCGGCGCCGCCATCAACGTGTTCGCGCGCCAGCACGGGCTGGCGCTGGAGGTGGTGGACGCCGGCGTGCGCGCGCCGCTGCCGGCCGCGCCGGGGCTGGTCAACTGCCGCATCGCCGCCGGCACGCGCAACTTCGCGCGGGAGCGCGCGATGAGCGCGGAGCAGGCCGAGGCGGCGCTCACCGCCGGCATGGCGCGCGTGCTGCGCCACGCGCAGCTGGGCACCAACGTGATCGCCTTCGGCGAGATGGGCATCGCCAATACCTCATCGGCCGCCTGCCTGATGAGCCGGCTCGCCGGCACGCCGCTCGACGCCTGCATCGGCCGTGGCACCGGGCTGGATGATGCCGGCCTCGCGCGCAAGCGCGCGGTGCTGGCGCAGGCGCTGGAGCTGCATGCCGATGCGGTCGAGCCGCTCGACGCGCTGGCCGCGTTCGGCGGCTTCGAGGTCGCCATGATGGCCGGCGCCTTCCTGGCCGCCGCGGCCAGCCGCATGGTGATCGTGGTGGACGGCTTCATCGCCTCGGCCGCGCTGCTGGTGGCGCAGCGCCTCGATCCCGCGGTGCTGGACTACTGCGTGTTCTCGCACTGCTCGCACGAGCACGGCCATCGCGAGCTGCTCGCGCGCTTCGGCGCCGAGCCGCTGCTGGCGCTGGACCTGCGCCTGGGCGAGGGCACCGGCGCGGCGCTGGCCTATCCGCTGCTGGTGTCGGCCACCGCGTTCCTGCGCGAGATGGCCACCTTCGGCGGCGCCGGCGTCAGCACGGCGTCGGCGTAGACTGCGCGGATCGCTCCCAGGCACCGGCCCATGCTCGACGAACTTCGCTACTTCCTCACCGCGGTCGGCTATTTCACGCGCGTGCCGGTGCCGCGCTGGGTCGGCTTCGCGCCGCACTACCTGAACGCGGCGGCGCGCTATTTCCCGCTGGTGGGGCTGCTGGTGGGCGCGCTCGGCGCGCTGGCGAGCTGGGGCGCGCTGCAATGGTGGCCGCCCGGCGTGGCGCTGCTGCTCGGCATGGCGGTGACGCTGCTGGCCACCGGCGCCTTCCACGAAGACGGGCTGGCCGATTGCGTGGATGCCTTCGGCGGCGGCTACCGGGCCGAGGACGTGCTGCGCATCATGCACGACTCGCGCATCGGCGCGTTCGGCGCCATCGCGCTGGTGGTGGCGCTGCTGCTCAAGTGGCAGCTGCTGCTGGCCATCGCCATGCGCGGCGGCACCGCGGACCTGCTGCTGGTGCTGGTGGCCGCGCACGGCGCCAGCCGCGCGCTCGCGGCGAGCTATCTCGCCACGCTCGACTACGTGCGCCCCGAAGGCAAGGCCAAGCCGGTGGCGCAGCGCCTGTCCGGCTTCGGCCTGGCCTTCGCGCTGCTGTGCGGCGCGCTGCCGCTGCTGCTGGTGTCGCCCGCGTTCGCCGGCGCCGCGCTGGCCGCGCTGGCGCTGCTGCGCTGGCTGCTGGGCCGCTACTTCGTGCGGCGCATCGGCGGTTGTACCGGCGACTGCCTCGGCATGGCGCAGCAACTGGCCGAACTGCTGATCTACCTCGTGGCGGCGGCATGGACCTGGTCCTGATCCGCCACGCGCAGCCGCAGGTGGCGCCGGGCCTGTGCTACGGCGCGCTCGACCTCGCGCTGGCCGAGCCGGTCGCGCCCGCGCCGGCGCGCATGCTGGCCGCGCTCGATGGGCTGGCCCCGCGGCGCATCCTGTGCAGCACGCAGCAGCGCGCGCGGGCGACCGCGGCGCTGCTGGCCGCGGGCCATGCGCTCGTGCCCGAGCCCGACGCGCGCCTGCGCGAGCTGGATTTCGGCAACTGGGAAGGGCTGGCCTGGGACGCGGTGCCGCGCGCGGAGCTGGACGCCTGGGCCGCCGACCTGCTGCACGCGGCGCCGCACGGCGGCGAGAGCGCGGCCGCGGCGCTGGCGCGCGTGGCGGCCTGGGCCGATGCGCTGCCGGCGGATCCGGGCGATTGCCTGTGGGTGGTCACGCACGCCGGGCCGATGCGCATGCTGGCCGCGCACTGGCTCGGCGTGCCGCTGGCCACCACGCTGGGCTGGGATCTGGCGTTCGGCGCCAGTTGCCGCTTCGCGCTGGGCGGCGGCGCGGCGCGGCTGCGCTGGTGGAACCGGATCTGACGATCCGTCTCGGCGCTACTGCGCGGGCCGCCTGGCGCGCGCTTCGTCGAGGTCCTTGCAGATGATCTCCGCCCCGCGCGCCAGGCGCGGCCCGGCGCGGTTGACGAGGTCGCCGTCGATCGCGTACAGGTTGCCGCGCGCCACCGCCGTGACCTGCTTCCAGCGCTCCCACATGGCGAAGTCCGGCAGCGGGCGGTCGGCGCGCGTGGCGCCCATGCTGGCGGTCATCATGACTTCGGGATTGCCGGCCACCACCGACTCCACCGAGACCGTCGGCACCAGCAGCGATTCGCTGGCGAACAGGTTGCGCCCGCCGCACAGCGCCAGCACGTCGCTGATCAGGTGCTGGCCGTTGAGCGTCATCAGCGGCTGCTGCCAGACCTGGTAGAACACCGTCACCGGCGCGCGCGCGGCGTAGGTCTGGCGCAGCTTGTCGATCTGCTGGCGGAAGCTGGCCGCGGCGGCGCCGGCGGCGGGTTCGGTGCCCATCAGCGTGCCGAGCCGCTCGATATTGCCGGGGATGCCGTCGAGCTTGCGCGGCTCGCTGAAGAACAGCGGCAGGCCGAGCGCGCGCAGGCGGTCGGTCTGCTTCTGCGCATTGCCGTGGCGCCACACCACGATCAGGTCCGGCTTGAGCGCGGCGATGCGTTCGAGGTCGAGCGCCTTGTTGTCGCCCACGCGCGGGATCTCGCGCGCCTGCGGCGGATAGTCGCTGTAGCTCACCGTGCCGACGATGCGCGCGCCGCCGCCGGCGGCGAACAGCAGCTCGGTGACGTGCGGCGCCAGCGAGATCACGCGCTGCGCGGGCTGCGCCAGCGTGACGGTCTGGCCGGCGTCGTCGACCACCGAGACGGTGGCGCGGGCGCCGGCGCACAGCGCACAGCCGAGCAGGACGGAGAGGGAAAGCAGGGCGCGGGTCATCGGCGGGCGGCTCATGTGCGGCTCATGCATGGGTGGGGTTGGAGGCGTGGCCGCAAGCACTGGCCAGGGCGGCGTCGAGCCGCTGCCAGGCGTCGTCGCGCGCCGGCGGCAAACCCAGGCGCAGGCTCGGCGGCGCGCCGTTGCCGGGCGCGTCGAACAAGCGCGTCCACACGCCTTGCCGCGCCAGCGCGTCGTGCAGCTGCGCGGCATCGGCGTGCTGCACCCAGCTGAACAGCGCATGGCTCGCGGGCGCCAGCCCGTGCGCGCGCAGCAGCGTCGCCAGGCGCTCGCCGGACTGGCGCAGCCGCGCGCGCGTGGCGTCCTGCCAGGCCGTGTCGGCCAGCGCCAGGCGCGCCACCGCGCGCGCCGGGCCGGCCACGGTCCAGTGGCCGAGATGCGCCGACAGCGCGGCCAGCAGCGCGGGTTCGGCCAGCACGAAGCCGCAGCGCACGCCGGCCAGTCCGTAGAACTTGCCGAGCGAGCGCAGCACCGCCAGCCCGGGCCGGTGCGCGTGCGCCGCCAGCGACAGCGCGGGCGTGCAGTCCATGAACGCTTCGTCGAGCAGCAGCGTGCCGCCGCGCGCGGCCAGCTGCGCGTGCCAGCGCAGCAGCGTGTCCGGCGCCAACGTGCGCGCGGTCGGGTTGTTGGGGTTGACCACCACGAGGTGGTCGAGCCGCGCGGGCAGGTCCGGCCGCGCGAAGTCCGCCTCGGCCAGCGCCACCACCTCGTGGCCGGCGCGCGCGAAGGCGGGCGCGTATTCGCTGTAGCCCTGCGCGGCCACGCCCGTGCGGCCCGGCCGCAGCAGCAGCGGCAGCGCGCGGATGGCGGCCTGCGAGCCGGCTACCGGCAGCGCGTGCGCGGCGCCGCAGGCCCGCGCGGCCAGCGCGGCGAGGCCGTCGTCGTCCTGCGGCAGGCGCTGCCAGGCGTCGGCGGGCAGCGCCGGCACCGGATAGCCGTCGGGGTTGATGCCGGTGGAGAGGTCGAGCCAGCCGGCGGCGGGCCGGCCGTAGCGGCGCTCGGCGGCGAGCAGGTCGCCGCCGTGGCGGATGGGCATGGTCATGCGGGCAAGAAATGAAGGAGGATGGCGCTGGCGGCGGCAAGGGCCAGCCACAGCCACAAGGTGCGCCGGACCAGCCGCAGGCAGGCCCGCACTTCGGCGCTGCCGGGGGCCGCGCCCGCGCCCAGCGGCGGGCGGTCTTCCCATTCGCCGTGGTAGCGCGCGGGGCCGCCGAGGGCCACGCCGACCGCGCCGGCACCGGCCGCCATGACCGGCCCGGCGTTGGGGCTGGACCAGGCCGGCGCCTGCGCGCGCCAGCAGCGCAGCGCCTGCGCGGTGTGGCCGAGCAGCGCGTAGGACAGCGCGGTCAGGCGCGCGGGAATCAGGTTGAGCAGGTCGTCGAGCCGCGCCGCGGCCCAGCCGAAATACACGAGGCGCGGGGTGCGGTAGCCCCACATCGCGTCGAGCGTGTTGGCCAGGCGGAAGGCGACCACGGCCGGCGCGCCGCCGAGCAGGAACCAGAACAGCGCGCCGAACACGGCGTCGTTGCCGTTTTCCAGCGCGGACTCGCAGGCGGCGCGCGCCACCGCCTCGGCATCCGCGTCGGCGGTGTCGCGCGAGACGATGCGCGCGGTCAGGCGGCGCGCCTCGGCAAGGTCGCCGCGCGCGAGCGCGGTGGCGATCGGCGCGATGTGCTGGTGCAGGCTGCGCGCGCCGAGCGCGGCGTACAGCGCCAGCGCCTGCAGCAGCCAGGCCAGCGCCACGCTCAGTTGCGCGGCGGCCTGCACCAGCAGGGCGGTGAGCGCGGCGGGCACCAGCACCATCAGCAGCCACGCGCCGATGCCGGCGATGCGCTGGCGCAGCGGCGCGCCGCCGCGGTTGACGCGCCGCTCGAGCGCGGCGGCGAGGTTGCCGAAACCGACCAGCGGATGCCAGCGGCGCGGCTCGCCCAGCCACTGGTCCAGCAGCACGCCGGCCACGGCCGCCGCCACGCAGGCGGGCCAGGTGAAAAGCGCGGACAGTATCAGCACGCCGGATCGGCGCCCTTGACGCTCACGGGAATGCCGGCCACCACCAGCCGCACGCGGTCCGCGGCGGCGGCCAGCTTCTGGTTGAGGCGGCCCAGTTCGTCGACGTAGAAGCGCGTGATGGCGCCCATCGGCACCACGCCGAAGCCGATCTCGTTGGAGACCAGGATCACGTGGCCGGGCAGCGTGGGCAGCGCGGCCAGCAGCGCGTCGATTTCCTCGGTGAACGCGGGCGGCGGCGTCACCAGGCCGTGCTCGGGATAGCTGCGCGCGTCGAGGAACAGCAGGTTGTTGAGCCACAGCGTGACGCAGTCGACCAGGATGCAGCCGTCGCGGGTGGCGTTGGCGTAGAGCGCGTCGGCCAGGTGCAGCGGCGCTTCCACCAGGCCCCAGTCGACCGGGCGGCGCGCGCGGTGCAGCGCGATGCGCAGCTGCATTTCCTCGTCGGCGCTGTCGTCGTCGTGGCGCGCGGTGGCGATGTAGGTGACGGGGCCGCCGCAGGCGGCGGCGTGGTCGGTGGCCAGCTGCTCGGCGAAATGGCTCTTGCCGGAGCGCGCGCCGCCGAGCACCAGCGTGAGCTGGCGCGCCGGTCCGGCGGCAGCGGTGGCAGCGGCGGCATGCGGCGCCGCAGCGGCGCGGGGCGCACGCTCGCCTTGCGGCACGGCGGTGGCCGTGGCGGCGGGCTCGGTGGCGGTAGCGGAAGCGTTGGCCGGCGTCATCCGGGTATTGTAGCGGGCGCATCCGGGCTCCGCACGCTCGGCGAGGCCGCCGCCGGCGCGCAGGCGGGTGCGATAATCCCGCGATGCAAAATCCTCTCTCCGAAGCCGGTCCCGGCGCGCTGCCGGGTGGCTTGCGCGGTACCTTGATGGTGCAGGGCACGACCTCCGACGCGGGCAAGAGCACGCTGGTGGCGGGCCTGTGCCGCCTGCTGGCGCGCGCCGGCGTGCGCGTGGCGCCGTTCAAGCCGCAGAACATGGCGCTCAACAGCGCCGTCACCGCCGACGGCGGCGAGATCGGCCGCGCCCAGGCGCTGCAGGCGCAGGCCGCCGGGCTGGCGCCGCACACCGATATGAATCCGGTGCTGCTCAAGCCCAGCAGCGATACCGGCGCGCAGGTCATCATCCACGGCCAGGCGCGCATGGACCTGAGCGCGCGCGACTACCACGCCTACAAGCCGGTGGCGATGCAGGCGGTGCTGGCGTCGCACCGGCGCCTGTCGGATGCCTACGAGGTGGTGCTGGTGGAAGGCGCCGGCAGCCCGGCCGAGATCAACCTGCGCGAGCGCGACATCGCCAACATGGGTTTTGCCGAGGCGGTCGACTGCCCGGTGGTGCTGGTGGCCGACATCGACCGCGGCGGCGTGTTCGCGCACCTGGTGGGCACGCTCGACTGCCTGTCGGACTCGGAGCGCGCGCGCGTGAAGGGTTTCGTCATCAACCGCTTCCGCGGCGACATCGCGCTGCTCGAGCCGGGCCTGGGCTGGCTGGAGGCGCGCACCGGCAAGCCGGTGCTGGGCGTGCTGCCCTACCTGCACGGCCTGCACCTGGATGCCGAGGACGCCATCATCGGCGCGCAGGCGGCCAAGCACGGCGAGCTGCTGCGCGTGATCGTGCCGGTGCTGCCGCGCATTTCCAACCACACCGATTTCGACGCGCTGCGCGCCCATCCGCAGGTGGACCTGCGCTTCGTCGGCCCCGGCATGCCGGTTCCGCCGGCGGACCTGATCGTGCTGCCCGGCAGCAAGAGCGTGCGCGCCGACCTCGCCTTCCTGCGCGCCAACGGCTGGGAAGCGGCGCTGCGGCGGCACCTGCGCTACGGCGGCAAGGTGATCGGCATCTGCGGCGGCATGCAGATGCTGGGCCGGCGCGTGGAAGACCCGGCCGGCCACGAAGGCCCGGCCGGCGGCAGCGACGGCTTCGGCCTGCTCGACTACGCCACCGAGCTGGCGCCGCACAAGCAATTGCGCGTGGTGGCCGGGCGCCTGGCGCTGGAGGGCGGGGACGCGGCGGTGCAGGGCTACGAGATCCACATGGGCGTGACCACCGGCCCGGCGCTGGCGCGGCCGGCGCTGTGGCTCGACGGCGCGCGCCCGGACGGCGCGCTGTCGGAGGACGGGCAGGTGCTGGCGTCCTACGTGCACGGCCTGTTCGACCAGCCCGCCGCGTGCGCCGCGCTGCTGCGCTGGGCCGGGCTGGCGCGGGCCGAGGGCGTGGACCTGGCGGCGCTGCGCGAGGCCTCGCTGGAGCGGCTGGCCGACACGCTGGCCGCCCATCTGGACCTGGCCGCGCTGTTTGCCCCGCTGCAAACGCCCGCCGGCGGCTGTCACGAAGCCGCCGCCAACTGCTAAACTCGCACGCGGGCCCGCGCCGCCAGGGCCGGCGGCATCGGCGTCGCGGGCGGCAGGAGCCGATGCGGCGCCCGATGGCGGCCGCCCTGGAAATCGCTTGCGGAGAGCCCGGAAATGCCCGTAGTCGTGATCGCCAATCCCAAGGGCGGCGTAGGCAAGACCACGCTGGCCACCAACCTGGCCGGCTATTTTGCCCGCGCCGGCCACGCGGTGATGCTGGGCGACACCGACCGCCAGCAGTCCTCGCGCGCGTGGCTGGGCCTGCGCCCGCCCACGGCGCCCGCGATCCGCACCTGGGACATCAGCTCCGACCACATCGCCCGGCCGCCCAAGGGCACCACGCACGTGGTGCTGGACACGCCGGCCGGCCTGCACGGCTGGCGCTTCAACGAGGTGATGAAGCTGGCCCACCGCGTGGTGGTGCCGCTGCAGCCTTCCATGTTCGACATCCTCGCCACCCAGGACTTCCTCGCGCGCCTGGCCGACGACAAGCGCGTGCGCCACGGCGACGTGGCGGTGGGCGTGATCGGCATGCGGGTGGACCTGCGCACGCGCGCGGCCGAGCAGCTGCAGCGCTTCGTGGCGGGGCTCGGGCTGCCGGTGCTCGGTTTCCTGCGCGACACGCAGAACTACGTGCAACTGGCCGCGCACGGCCTGACGCTGTGGGACGTGGCGCCGTCGCGCGTGGCGCGCGACTGGGAGCAGTGGCAGCCGATCATCGGCTGGCTCGATCCCGCCGCCGCCAGGGCCAACGGGGCCACCGGGGCCGGCGCGCCGCGGGCGCCGGGCGCGTCGGCGCTGCCTGAGGCCGCGCCCGATGCGGCCAACGATGCCTCGGCGGCCTAGCCGCCCAGCCGCGCGAGCAGGGCGCCCACGTCGCCCCAGCTGACACGGCGCACGGTCACGATGAGGCCGGCGCCCGGGAACGGGTCCTCGAACGGCTCGCTCTCGGCGCCGCCCAGCCGGCGGTAGAACTCGCGCGCCTGCGCGTTGGCGTCCAGCACATAGAGGAACAGCGGCTGCCCGGGCCAGCCGGTGGCGACGCGGCGCGCGCAGGCGGCCAGCAGGCGCTTGCCCACGCCGGTGCCGTGCCATTGCGGCATCACATGCAGGTTGTCCAGGTAGATGCCGAAGGCCGGCTCGGCCTGCGGCTGCAGGCAGGAAAAGCCCGCCGGCTCGCCGTCCACGCGCGCCAGCGTGACCTCCAGCGGCGCCTCGGCGCCTTCCACCAGCCGCGCGTGCCAGGTGCGCAGGCGCTGCGCCGGGGCTTCGTGCTCCAGGTAGCCGTCCGGCAGGATGCCGCGGTAGGCGTGCTGCCAGCTGCGCGCGTGGAGCGAGGCGACCAGCGCCGCGTCGTGCGGGCCGGCCGGGGTCAGTTCGATGGTCCTGTTCATGTCGGTCATGGTTTGGCCGGTCCGGTCCAGGGGACCGGCGGTTCCTGGGGCCGCGCCGGCCCCGGACCGACATTCTGCGCCAACTCGCGCGTCCGCCGGCACCGCCGGCATTGCTGACACCGCTGACATATGGCCGCTACACAGCCAATGCACAGCCGCGCGGCCGTCCTGATAGAATCGCGAATCCTTCGCATTCTCATTGTTGCCGGCGGCCTGCCAGGCACTCTTGCCTGCTGTCGCCGCATGCTGTGCGCCTTACCCACCCCACACACGGATTCCCGTCCTCATGGTCACCGGCCGCCTGCGCGTCGTCATCGTCAAGACCCACCTGTACATCGGCCTGTCGCTGGGGCTGCTGTTCATCATGCTGGGGCTGACCGGCACCACCATCGCCTGGCGCGACGAGCTCGACGCGCTGATCAATCCCGAACTGCTGACCGCCACGGCGGAGGTGCCGATGCCGCTGGCGCCGGCCACCATCAAGGCCGTCGCCGGGCGCCTCGAAGCCGACCCGCGCTATGGCCGGCCGCGCATGCTGATGCTGCCGTCCTCGCCGCGCGAGGTCTTCGTCGCCTGGTATCCGCTCAAGGGGCCGGGCGGCGAGGGCCGCTCGCGCCAGGTCATGGTCGACCCGGTCACGCTGGCGGTGAAGGGCGAGCGCATCTGGGGCCAGCCGGGCCTGTCGCGCCCGCTGCTGATGCCCACGCTGTTCCAGTTGCACCACTACCTGCTGTCCGGCGAGACCGGGCGCACCATCCTCGGCGTGACCGGCATGCTGGTGCTGGTGCTGGTCGTGGCCGGCGTGCTGCTGTGGCTGCCCAAGCCCCGGCCGCGCGCGCTGCTGCGCGCGTTCCGCATCAGCCACGGCGGCTCTTGGTCGCGCTTCAACTACTCGCTGCACCGCACCGCCGGCATCTTCGCCGCGCCGGTGCTGGCCACGATGGCGTTCTCCGGCTGGTACCTGAACCTGCCCAAGTGGGTGACGCCGATCGTGGCCAGCGTGATGACGGTGACGCCGCCGGGCAAGCCGGTCTCGGCGCCCGCGCCGGCCGGCACGCCGCTGCTGGACATCACGCAGGCGGTCGCCGCCGCGCGCGGCCTGTACCCGGCGGCCGAAGTCACCCGCGTGAGCTTCCCGCGCAAGCCCGGCGATCCGTTCGAAGTGCGCCTGCGCCAGCCCGGCGAGGTGCGCCGCGACACCGGCGCCACGCGGCTCTGGCTCGACGCTCATACCGGCCAGCGCGTGGCGGTGCGCGATCCGCTCAAGGCGCCCGCCGGCGACACCTTCCTCAACTGGATGTACCCGCTGCACACCGGCGAGGCCTTCGGGCTGCCCGGGCGGATCTTCATCTCGGTGTTCGGCCTGGCGCCGCTGGCGTTCGGCCTGACCGGCTTCCTGATCTGGTGGAAGCGGCGGCGCGGCCACCGCAGGCATGTCGCGCGCACGATGGCGCGGGCGCAGGTCGGCGGGGTCAGGGGCGCCTGAGGCGGCCGGCATCCGCCAAGATCCGCCAAAGCAAAAGGGCGTCCGCGGACGCCCTTTTTTCGTGCCGGTGGATCAGCTCAGATCTCGAGGTTGTCGA
The DNA here is from genome assembly GCF_000395345.1 of Cupriavidus sp. WS. Classification (NCBI taxonomy): domain Bacteria; kingdom Pseudomonadati; phylum Pseudomonadota; class Betaproteobacteria; order Burkholderiales; family Burkholderiaceae; genus Cupriavidus; species Cupriavidus sp. WS. The sequence continues at coordinate 22,127 of NZ_AQPL01000257.1, forward strand.
TCAGGCGGGTGGCGCCGAGCTTGGCGGCGGTCAGTACCACCAGCGGCTCGCCGGCGACGAACTCCTCGCGGCTGGGCGGCTGCAGGTCGGCGCGCTTGCGCACCGCGACGTAGTCCGGCTTCCAGCCGCGCGCGGCCAGCGCGGACACGGCGCCGGCCTCGATCGCGGCCAGGTCCGCGCTGGCGCTGTTGGCGGCCAGCACGGTGTCGCGCACCTGGTGCAGGGTCTGGTAGAGCACGGGCGCCTCGGCGCGCTCGCCGGGGGTCAGGTAGCGGTTGCGCGAGGACAGCGCGAGGCCGTCCTCGGCGCGCACGGTCTCGGCCGGCACGATGTCGATCGGCAGCGCGAACTGGTTGGCCATGCGGCGCACGATCATGAGCTGCTGGTAGTCCTTCTTGCCGAACACGGCCACGCGCGGCTGCGCGCACGAGAACAGCTTCATCACCACGGTGCACACGCCCTTGAAGAAGCCGGGGCGGAACTCGCCTTCGAGGATGTCGCCGAGGTCGTGCGGCGGCTCGACGCGGTATTCCTGCGGCTCGGGGTACATGTCGCGCTCGGTCGGCGCGAACAGGACGTAGACGCCTTCCTTCTGCAGCTTCTCGATGTCATCCTGCAGCGTGCGCGGGTACTTGTCGAAGTCTTCGTTGGGCCCGAACTGGAGCCGGTTGACGAAGATCGAGGCGACCACCGGGTCGCCGTGCTGGCGCGCCAGGCGCATCAGCGACAGGTGCCCTTCGTGCAGGTTGCCCATCGTCGGCACGAAGGCCACCCGGTTCTGCCCGCGCAACTGGTCCCGCAACTCGTGAATGGAGGAAATGACTTTCATGAAGTTGGTGTGCTGGTCGTGGTAGGAGTATGCCCGGCGTGGTCCCGCGCGGATGGCGGCGGGTGGGGAACCGGGCTGGCGCTCTTGTCGGCGCCGGCTGTCGGCGGATTGTAGAGCAAGTCGCGCCGTTCGGACGGCGCCGGGGAATGCGGACTAGTTGGGAATGTACGCCAATCGCACATAAATCGGCGCGAAGGGCTCGGCCTGGGTGATCTCGACCAGCGACTCGCGCGACAGCTCGAGCATGGCGATGAAGTTGACCACCACCACCGGCACGCCCTTGCCGGAGCGCACCGCTTCGTCGAAGAGCTGGGTGAACTCCATGAAGCGCGCATGCTGCAGGCGGCGCAGGATGTTGCTCATGTGCTCGCGCACCGACAATTCCTCGCGCGAGATCTTGTGGTGCTGGTTGAGCCGGGCGCGCTTGAGCACGTCGGCCCAGGCGGCCTGCAGGTCCGTCAGCTCCACGTCGGGGAAGCGCGGCGCCAGGCTCTGCTCGATGTACACCTGCGAGTGCAGGAAGTCGCGGCCGAGCTGCGGCACCTGGTCGATGCGCATCGCGGCGAGCTTCATCTGCTCGTATTCCAGCAGGCGGCGCACCAGTTCGGCGCGCGGGTCCTCGGCTTCCTCGTCGCTGTCGGTCTTCCTGACCGGCAGCAGCATGCGCGACTTGATCTCGATGAGCATGGCCGCCATCAGCAGGTACTCGGCGGCCAGTTCCAGGTTGCTCTTGCGGATCTGCTCGATATACGCGAGGTACTGGCGCGTCACTTGCGCCATCGGGATGTCGAGGACGTTGAAGTTCTGCTTGCGGATCAGGTACAGCAGCAGGTCGAGCGGGCCTTCGAACGCTTCCAGGAAGACCTCGAGCGCGTCCGGCGGGATGTAGAGATCCTGCGGCAGCTTGAACAGCGGCTCGCCGTACAGGCGCGCGAAGGCCATGCCGTCCACCGCCGCGGGCGTGGAGTCCTGGCCGGGCGCGACGCTCGGCAGCTCGATCGCCAGCGACAGCTTGTCCTGCTCGCTCTGGTTCATCGGGGGCGGGGGCGGCGCGGCGGCTGCCTCAGTCCAGCGCGTAGACGTAGGACTTCTGCGCCACGCGCGAGGCGATGGCGCGATCGCGTTCCTCGAGGTTGATCGGCGCCTTGTCCCACAGCAGGGCGCGGCCCTGGCGCTGTTCCGTCTCGAGCGACGGGCGCTCTTCCTTGAGCGACTTCAGGAACTGGGTGATATCCGATTCGTAGGCAGCCATGACGGGGAAATTGGTGAAATTGAAGGGGCAGCCGGGATTTTACCGTATCGGCAGGCGCCGGCAGGGGTTTGCGCGCGAGTCTGCCCGCGGACCCGCCCGGGGCGGTCCGGCCGGGTCCTCCGGCGGGCGCTCTTTTTCGCCCGCATCGGCAGGCTGGGCGCGCGGTGTGGTCAAATGTCGACTTCGCATGAAGTGCACCGATCGATGAGGATGGATCCAGGGAACGAGCGCCTGCCGCCTGCCGCGCCCTCCGGCCCGCCGCCGGGGAATGCGTCCGTCCGGCGCCGCTCGCGGCGGCTGCCGCCGGCGGCCACGCCGGCCGGCTGGGTTGTCTGGGCCGTCCTGGCGCTGTGCGCGCCGCCGGCCGCGGCCACCTACAAGGTCGAGGTGGACGCGCCCAAGGCGATCAAGGACATGCTCGAGGAGCACCTCGACCTGTCGCGCTACCGCACGCGCGACGACATCTCGCCGGACCAGTTCAACTACATGGTCGAGACCGTGGGCGAGCAGGTGCGCCAGTTCACCTCCACCGAAGGCTATTTCGACCCGGCCACCACCACGCGGGTGGAAGGCAGCGGCGACCAGCGCACCGTGTACCTCACCGTGGAGCCCGGCGCGCGCACGCTGATCCGCAACGTGGACGTCGACGTGACCGGCCCGGCCGCCACCCAGTCGCCGGCGCAGGTGGCCGAGCTGCGCGCCAAATGGGGCTTGCCGGCGGGCGAGCCGTTCCGCCAGGCGGACTGGGACAAGGCCAAGGACGACGCGCTGGCCGAATTGCAGAGCCATACCTATTACGGCGCGCGGCTGGCCGGCTCGCAGGCGCGCGTCGACCCCGACGAGCGCGCCGCCGACCTGAACGCGCGTTACGCCAGCGGGCCGGCCTACAGCCTCGGGCCGCTGCGGATCAGCGGGCTGCGCCGCTATCCCGAGCAGATCATCCGCAACGTCAACCCGTTGTCGCAGGGCGAGCCCTACCGCGTGGAGCGGCTGCTCGAGTTCCAGCGCGCGATCCAGAACCAGCCGTATTTCTCCAACGTGGAGATCGACCTGGGCCCGCAGGGCGACGCCCGAAGCACCGACGACCAGGGCGCCGACGACCAGCCGTCCGGCGCGCCGGCCGACCCGCCGCTGGACCAGAACGCCGAGCGCGTGACCGCGCCGGTCCACGTGCGCGTGCGCGAATACCCGGCCAACCGGCTCACCTCGGGCGTGGGCTACACCACCGACACCGGAGCCCAGGTGGAGGGGCGCTATTCGTACTACAACCTGTTCAACCGCGCCTGGGTGTTCGACTCGCAGGCCCGCATCGAGCAGAAGCGCCAGTACGCCTTCGCCGAGGTGGCCATGCCGCCCGACACCCGGACCTACCGCAACAGCGTCTATGGCAGCTACGAGCGCACCATCGACCTGGAAAGCACCGACCTGACCAGCCTGCGCACGGGCCTCAAGCGCTCGCGCTCGCGCGAGAAGTACGACACCACGCTATCGCTGGACTACTACTACGACAGCCTGCAGCCCTACGGCGAGGAGGCGCAGCTCAGCCGCGCGCTGGTGCCGGCCTTCGCCTGGACCCGGCGCGACGTCGACAACCCGGTCTTCCCCCGGCGCGGCAACGTCATCAACACGCAGCTCGGGGTGGCGGCCAAGCACGTGCTCAGCGACGAGACCTTCTTCCGCCTCTATGGCCGCATCCGCCAGTACATCCCGGTGGGCAAGCGCGATCTCGTGGTGGCCCGGCTGGAGCTGGGCGCCGACATCACCCGCGGCGACGTGACCGGCGTGCCGGCCTCGCTGCGCTTTCGCGCCGGCGGCACCGACTCGATCCGCGGCTACGGCTACCAGTCCATCGGCACGCGCAGCGGCGCCAGCGTGCTGCCCGCCAAGTACCTGGGCACGGCCAGCCTGGAATACCAATACTGGTTCCTGTACGACTGGGGCGTGGCGGTCTTCTGGGATACCGGTACCGCCACCGACAACCTGACCGGCGTGCGGCTCTACAACGGCGTGGGCATCGGCGCGCGCTGGCGCAGCCCGGTCGGGCCGGTGCAGCTCGACGTGGGCTACGGCATCCAGGAGAAGCAGTTCCGCCCGCATATCTCGCTGGGAGTCGCATTCTGATGACGCTGCGCGCGCCCGCCCGCGGAGGACCCGCCGCATGAGCATTCCCGACATGCCCCCGGTGCCGGCCGGCGACGGCGCGCCGCTGCCGCGGCCGGGCCGCCGTCGCCTGGGGCGCTGGCTGGCCTGGCTGGCCGCGCTCGTGCTGCTGGCGCTGGTGGCCACGGTGCTGGCGGTGGTGCTGGCGCTGCGCACGGAAGCCGGCACGCGCCACTTGTGGTCGCTGGCGACGCGGCTTTCCGCCGGCGCCCTGTCGGGCACGCTGGAAGGCGGCACGGTGGCGCACGGGCTGCGCCTGCGCGACGTGGTCTTCGCCAGCGGCCAGACCCGCGTCACGGTGGACCGCGCCGAGGGCGACTGGGCGCTGGGCTGGTCGCCGGCGCGGCTGCACGTGAACTGGCTGCGCATCGGCAAGGTCACGCTGCGCCTGCCGCCCGCCGCGCCGGCCGCGCCCGGCAGCGCGCCGGCCACGCTGCCGGCGTCGCTCGAGCTGCCGCTCGCGGTGGACGTGGACTCGCTCACGCTGGAGCGCCTGGCGCTGCTGCAGGGGCCGCCGGCCACGCCCGATGAACTGGTGTTCTCCGGGCTGGCGGGTTCGCTCCATTCGGACGGGCTGCGCCACCGCGTCAGCATCGACCAGCTGCTCACGCCCTACGGCAAGCTGGCCGCCAACGCGCAGCTCGCCGGCCAGGCGCCGTTCGCGCTCAACGGCGGGGCGCTGCTCGAAGGCAACTGGCAGAAGGAATCGTTCAGCATCAGCGCCGGCGTGAACGGCACGCTGGCCGCGCTGCACGCGCAGGCCGAGGCCAGCGGCGACCGCCTGCGCGGCCGCGCCGCGGCGGACCTGACGCCGTTCGGCAAGGTGCCGTTCACCCACGTGGGCATCGACGCCGAGCAGATCAACCCGCAACTGTTCAGCCCGTCGGCGCCGCGCGCCAACCTGTCCGTGCATGCCGAGCTGCGGCCGGTCGACGGGGCCGCGGCATCGGCCCCGGCCGCCGCGGGGGCGTCGGCCGCCGGGGCTTCCGCGCCGGCGGCGCAAGCGGCCGGCGCGGCGCCGCTGCGCGTGGCCGGCGAGGTGCGCGTGGTCAACCACGAGGCCGGCCCGATCGACGCGCAGCGCCTGCCGGTGGCGTCCGCGCAGGCGCGCATCGAGGTGAGCGAGGCCTCGCAGGTGGTGCGCGACCTGCGCGTGGCGCTGTCGGGCGGCGGCGAGATCCGCGGCAGCGGCGCGCTGCGCGACGGCCGCGGCGGCTTCGACCTCGACGTGCGCGAGCTCGACCCCAAGGCGCTGCACGGCAGCCTGAACCGCGTGCGCCTGTCCGGGCCGGTGATCGTGCGGCTGGAGCCGGGCCGCCAGAGCCTGGCGGTGGACCTGTCCGGCGGCGAGCTCAAGCTGTTCGCCGACGCGCGCCTCGACGCCGACGCGGTGACGCTGACCGCGCTGCGCGCCGGCATCGGCCGCGGCACGCTCAGCGCCGAGGGCACGCTCTCGCTCAAGGACGCGCAGCCCTTCAGCTTCAAGGGCAAGCTGGCCAACTTCGACCCCGCGCGGCTGGCTGCGGTGGCGCCCGGCAACATCAACGCGGCGTTCGCCGCCAGCGGCACGCTCGCGCCCGAGCGGCGCGTGGCGCTCGATTTCACGGTGGGCGACAGCGTCTACGCGGGCCTGCCGATGCGCGGCGAGGGCAAGCTGCGGCTGGCCGGCGAGCGCCTGCTGCCGAGCCAGGCCACGCTCGACATGGCCGGCAACCAGGCCCGCCTCGACGGCAGCTTCGGCGCGCGCGGCGACCGCCTCAGGCTGCACGTGGACGCGCCCCAGCTCGAGCGGCTCAAGTTCGGCGTGGCCGGCCTGCTCAAGCTCGACGCCGACATCACCGGCACGCTGGCCCGGCCCGAGGTGGCGGGCAGCTACAGCGCGCAGGCGCTGGCGGTGGGCCCGCACAAGGTGGCCAGCGCCAGCGGCAAGGCCGATCTGCGCGGCGGCCTGGACGGCACGCTGGCGCTGCAGCTCAACGTGCGCGACTACCGCGGCCCGTTCGCCGCGCTGCGCACGCTCGACGCCTCCATCAGCGGCACCCAGGCCAGCCACGTGTTCGACCTCAAGGCGGCCGGCGCGATGCACGGCAAGCCGCTCGACCTGGCCCTGGCCGGGCAGGGCGCGTGGCAGGGCGCGGCGGGCTGGAGCGGCACCATCCGCATGCTCGAGGAGCGCGGCACCGCCAACGTGCGCCTGCTGGCGCCGGCGTCGCTGCAGGTGGCGGACCAGCGCGTGAAGCTGGGCGCGGCCGGCCTGCAGTTCGAGCACGCCCGCGTCGACGTGGACGGCTTCGAGTTCGACCACGGGCGCATCCGCACGCAGGGCAAGCTCGACGGCCTGGAGGTGGCGAACCTGCTGCGCCTCGCCGAGGCGTTCACCGGCGAGGCGCCGCCGCTGCGCTCCGACCTGGTGCTGGACGGGCGCTGGAACGTCACGCTGGCCGAGAGCGCGGCCGGCTTCGCCGAGCTGCGCCGGCGCAGCGGCGACCTCTCGGTCAACGCGGGGCGCGGCTTCACCACGCTGGGTTTGGGCGAGAGCGCGCTGCGCGCCGACCTGGCCGGCAACCGCGTCAACCTGCGCGGCGGCATCGAGGCTTCGCGGCTGGGCCGGGTGACGGTGGACGCCTCGGCCGGGCTGCTGCAGGAACAGGGCCTGATGACGGTGACGCCGGCCTCGGCGCTGGCGGGCAAGGTGACGGCGGACATCCCGCGGCTCAAGACGCTCGAGGCGCTGAGCGGCCCGCAATATGCGTTCGAGGGCCGGCTGGCGGCCGTGCTGCAACTGGCGGGCACGGTGGGCAAGCCGCTGCTGACCGGCAACATCGACGGCGAGGACATCGCGCTGACGCTGTACGACGAAGGCATCCGCCTGACCGGCGGCGTGGTGCGCGTGGCGCTGGACCAGGACACGATCGAGCTCAGGCAGGTGGAGTTCCACGGCGGCGACGGCAAGATCGTCGCCACCGGCAACATCAAGCTGGGCGACACCGACCCCAACCTGACCGGCCGGATCGTGGCCGACAAGCTGCAGATCTTCGCCAGCCCCGAGCGCACCCTGATCGTTTCCGGCGACGCCAGCATCCTCAACGAGAACCGCCAGATCGTGATCCGCGGCAGGTTCCGCGTGGACCGCGGGCTGTTCGACCTGCCCAAGGCCGGCGCCCCGGTGCTCGGCGACGACGTGGTGGTGGTGCGCCGGCGCGACCAGCGCGAGCTGAAGACCGCCGCCACGCCGGTGCCGGAAACCAAGCCGGCCGGCCGCTTCAGCCCGCTGATCGACCTCACGCTGGACCTCGGCGACAACTTCCGCTTCCGCGGCGCCGGCGCCGACCTGCGGCTCGGCGGTCAGCTCGGCGTACGCAGCGCGCCGCTCACGCCGCTGCGCGCCACCGGCACCATCCGCGTGACCGACGGCACCTACGAGGCGTTCGGGCGCAAGCTGGACATCGAGCGCGGCATCGTCAATTTCAACGGGCCGGTGGACAATCCCAACCTGAACATCCGCGCCATGCGCCGCAACCAGGAAGTGGCGGCCGGCGTGGAAGTGACCGGCACGGTGCGCCTGCCGCGCGTGCGGCTGGTGTCCGAGCCCAACGTGCCGGACGAGGACAAGCTGTCGTGGCTGATGTTCGGCTACGGCGCCGAGAGCAATACCAGCGGCCAGCAGCGGCAGCTCAGCGCCGGCGCGCTGGGCGGCGCGGCGCTGGGCATGCTGGGCGGGCGCGCGGGCAAGGGCGTGGTGCAGCAGCTCGGCATCGACGAATTCTCGATCGGCCCCAGCACCGCGGGCCTGAACGACCAGCAGGTGGTGAGCGTGGGCAAGGCCGTGACCGAGAAGATCTCGGTCGGCTACGAGCAGAGCCTGACCAGCGCCTCCAACGTGGTCAAGCTGACCTGGGCCTTCTCGCGGCGCTGGTCGCTGATTGCCAAGGGCGGCTCGATCAACGGGCTGTCCGTGCTGTTCAACCGCCGCTTCGACAGCTGGGGCAACCTGTTCAGCGGCACTTCCCGCCGCGCCGCGGGCGCAAGGAGCCAGACCGATGCCAGCCAGGACACCACTACCGACAACGCCACAGCGCCGGCCGGCGCCGCCTCGGATGCCCGCGCGCGCTGAGCCCGGCGGGCGCGTTTTCGCCATGTTCTCCACTCACGCGCCGTACCGGCGCCTTGCCGCCATGGGACTGATTTCCTCCGTGCTTGCGCTGTTCGGCTGCGACCAGCAGAAGGTCGACGAAGCCATGAAGAAGGCGGGCGAGGGCGCGCGCTCGGTATGGAACGCCGTCAAGCCCGACAGCGAGCTGTTCAAGGGCATCGTGGTCGGCCAGTCGGGCGAGGACGACGTGCGGCGCCAGGCCGGGCGCCCGGAAATCGTGTGGGAGGAGGACAACGGCGCGCGCCGGCTCGAATACCCGCGCGGGCCCGAGGGCGCCACCACGTGGATGGTGACCATCGGCGCGGACGGCAAGGTCGGCGCCATCGAGCAGGTGCTGACCGCGGAGAATTTCGCGCGCGTGCATGCCGGCATGAGCCGCGACGACATCCGCCGCCTGCTCGGCAAGCCGACCAAGGTGGAAGCGTTCGCGCTCAAGAAGGAAGAGGTGTGGGGCTACCGCTGGTGGGAGAGCTCGCAGGACAAGGCCTTCTTCAACGTGCACTTCGACGCCGCCGGCAAGGTGACGCACACCTCGCGCAGCGACGATCCGTCGAAGATGCAGGGCGGCTAGCTAGGCCGGCGGCGCGGCGGGGGCGGCCTGCGTTGCCTGGGCGGCATCGCGGGCAGCGCGCCCGGCCAGCAGCACGCCCGCGCGGGCGCAGGCCGCGGCCAGCGTGTCGCAGCAGTTCTCGGGGCCCATGCGCTCCAGGAAGCCGGCGCGCCGCATCAGCGAGAACACCTGCGCGGCGGCGTTGCACACCACCAGCGTGCCGCCGCGGCGCGCCAGCGTGCGGCGCAGCGCGTCGAGCGTGTCCAGCCCGGTGGTGTCCAGCGCCACCAGCTTGCCCACTTCCAGGATCAGCACCGCCGGCGCCGGCTGGCTGCGGTCGCGCGGGTCGATCAGCGCTTCCACCTTGTTGACCGCGCCGAAGAACAGCGCGCCGGTCATGCGGTAGGCCTGCACCTCGCCCGCCGGCAGCGCGCCGCCGGGCGCCGGCGGCAGCTCGGCCGGCGCGATCGGCTCGATCTGCGTCAGCGAGGCCATGCGGTAGATGAAGAACAGGCAGGCCAGCACCAGCCCCACCTGCACCGCCACGGTGAGGTCGAACACCACCGTCAGCACGAAGGTGCCGAGCATGATGATGCGGTAGTTGTTGCTGAAGCGCTTGAGGTGCGCCAGCCCGAACACGTGCCATTCGCCCATGTTCCACGCCACGTAGAGCAGGATGGCGGCCAGCGTGGCCAGCGGGATGGCGCTGGCCAGCGGCGCCGCCGCCAGCATGATCACCAGCAGCGTGGCGGCGTGGATGATGCCGGCCACCGGCGTGCGTCCGCCGCTGCGCACGTTGGTGACGGTGCGGGCGATGGTGCCGGTGGCCGGCAGTCCGCCGAAGAACGGCGTGACGATGTTGGCGATGCCCTGCGCCATCAGTTCCTGGTTGGGGTCGTGGCGGTCGTCGATGAGGCTGTCGGCCACGCGCGCGCACAGCAGCGACTCGATCGCGCCGAGCAGCGCGATGGTCAGCGTGGGCGCCAGCAGCTGCTGCGCCAGCTGCCAGCTCAGGTGCGGCAGCGCGAACGGCGGCAGGCCCTGCGGGATGCCGCCGAAGCGCGTGCCGATGGTCTCCACCGGCAACTCCAGCAGCGCGTTGGCCGCGGTGGCCAGCACCAGCGCCACCACCGTGCCGGGCACCATCGACAGGACCCGGCTCCAGCGCCCGGGCGCGGCCGGCGGCTGCGCCGGCGCGGCATGCCGGCGCCGGTCCGCCAGCCGCGCGAGGCGCGACCAGCCCGCCACCACCGCCAGCGAGCCCAGCGCGAGCGCCACCGTGGGCCACGATATGGTCGGCAGCGCCTGGCCCAGCACGCGCATCTGCGAGAGGAAGTCGCCCGGCAGCTTGCCGGTGCGCAGGCCGAGGAAGTCGCCGATCTGCGACACCATGATCAGCACCGCGATGCCGTTGGTGAAGCCGATCACGATGGCCACCGGAATGAAGCGCACCAGCGTGCCGAGCCGGAACAGCCCCATCGCGAACAGCAGCATCCCCGCCAGGATGGTGGCGATCAGCAGGTTGGCCACGCCGTAGCGCGCAACGATGCCGTAGACGATGACGATGAAGGCGCCGGCGGGGCCGCCGATCTGCACCGGCGAGCCGCCCAGCGCGGCGATCAGGAAGCCGGCGATGATGGCGGTAAACAGGCCGGCCTGGGGCGGCAGGCCCGAGGCGATGGCGAAGGCCATCGCCAGCGGCAGCGCCACCACGCCCACGGTCAGGCCGGCGGCGAGGTCCTTGGCGAAGGTGGCGCGGTCGTAGTCCCGCAGGCTGTCGCGCAGGCGCGGGTGGAAGGCGGCGAGGGGAAAGGGCTGGCGCAGGCGTGGGCCGCTGCGCGGGGTACCGGCGACGGGAGCGTGGCCGGGAACGCTGTCGGGCATGCCAGGGACTCCATCAACGCCCTTGTGGGGCAGGAATGCAGTATGGGCTTGCCGGCGCGGTGTCGTCAATCGCCGGTGCCGGCCGCCGCGCGGCGGCCGGCCCGCGTGGCGCGCGGGCGCGCTCGCCTGCGCACCGGCGCGCGCTCAGCGGATGCGCATGCCGGGCACGGCGCCGTCGTGCGGCTCCAGGATCCACAGGCCCGGCGTGGCCTTCTCGTCGGCGGCCGAGGCGGCCAGCACCATGCCTTCGGACAGGCCGAACTTCATCTTGCGCGGTGCCAGGTTGGCCACCATCACGGTCAGCTTGCCGACCAGTTGCTCGGGCGCGTAGGCCGACTGGATGCCGGAGAAGACGTTGCGGGTCTTGCCTTCGCCCGCATCCAGCGTGAGCTGCAGCAGCTTGTTCGAGCCTTCCACCTTCTGGCAGGCCACGATCTTCGCCACGCGCAGGTCCACCTTGGCGAAGTCGTCGATGGTGATGGTCTCGGCGACCGGCTCGATCGCGGCGGCGCCGGCATCGGCGCCGGCCGGCGCGGCGGCCTGCAGCGAGTCGCGGTTGGCGGCCAGCAGCGCGTCGACCTGCTTGGCGTCCACGCGCGTCATCAGGTGCGAGTACGGCTGCACCGGGCGCGCGGCGCTCAGCTGCTTGTCGATCGCGCGCCAGTCGAGCGGCTCGACGTTGAGGAAGCGCTCCACGCCGGCGGCCATCTGCGGCACCACCGGCTTGAGGTAGACGGTGAGCAGGCGGAACGCCTCGAGCGAGACCGAGCAGGCCGCGTGCAGGGCGGCGCGCCTGGCGTCGTCGCGCGCCAGTTCCCACGGCTTCTCGGTGTCGACGAAGGCGTTGACCGCGTCGGTCAGCTCCATCACCAGGCGCAGCGCCTTGCTGTACTCGCGGCTTTCATAAAGCTGCGCGACCTGCGGCGCGGCCTCGCGCAGCTGCTTGAGCAGCGGGTGCGCGAGCGCGGCCTCGTCCACCGCGCCGTCGAAGCGCTTGACCAGGAAGCCGGCGGCGCGGCTGGCGATGTTGACGTACTTGCCGATCAGATCGCTGTTGACGCGCGCGATGAAGTCCTCGAGGTTCAGGTCGAGGTCTTCCATGCTGGCGTTGAGCTTGGCGGCGAAGTAGTAGCGCAGCCATTCCGGGTTCATGCCGGTGTCGATGTAGCTCTGCGCGGTGATGAAGGTGCCGCGCGACTTGCTCATCTTGGCGCCGTCCACGGTCAGGAAGCCGTGGGCGAACACGTTGGTCGGCGTGCGGTGGCCCGAGAAGCGCAGCATGGCCGGCCAGAACAGCGTGTGGAAGTAGAGGATGTCCTTGCCGATGAAGTGGTACTGCTCGGCGGTGGAGTGCGGGCCGACCCAGGCGTCGAAGTCGATGCCCTTCTTTTCGGCCAGGTTCTTGAAGCTGGCGTAGTAGCCGATCGGCGCGTCCAGCCACACGTAGAAGTACTTGCCGGGCGCGCCCGGGATCTCGAAGCCGAAGTAGGGCGCGTCGCGCGAGATGTCCCAGTCCGACAGCGTGGAGGCCTCGCCCTCGGCGCCGAGCCATTCCTGCATCTTGTTGGCGGCTTCCGGCTGGGCCAGGTCGGCCACCCACTCGCGCAGGAAGGTCTCGCAGCGCGGGTCGGACAGCTTGAAGAAATAGTGGGCCGACGACTTGCGTACCGGCGTGGCGCCCGACACCACCGAGTACGGGTTCTTCAGGTCGGTGGGCGCGTAGGTGGTGCCGCACACCTCGCAGGAATCGCCGTACTGGTCCTTGGCGCCGCATTTCGGGCACTCGCCCTTGATGAAGCGGTCCGGCAGGAACATGTTCTTGACCGGGTCGTAGAACTGCTCGACCTCGCGCTCGGCGATCAGGTCTTCGGCCTTCAGCGCCAGGTAGATCTTCTCGGAAAGCTGCTTGTTCTCGTCCGAGTCGGTGCTGTAGTAGTTGTCGAACGACACCAGGAAGCTGTCGAAATCGCGCTTGTGCTCGCTCCAGACGCGGTCGATCAGCTGCTTGGGGGTGATGCCTTCCTTCTCGGCGCGCAGCATCACGGGCGTGCCGTGCGTGTCGTCGGCGCCCACGTAGTAGACCTCGTTGCCCATCATGCGCTGGAAGCGCACCCAGATGTCGGTCTGGATGTACTCCACCAGGTGGCCGATGTGGATCTGGCCGTTGGCGTATGGCAGGGCAGAGGTGACGAGGATGCGACGTGCGGTCATGGATGGTGCCGGTCAGGGGTAAACGGGGAAAGCGGGCACGCGCGGCGGGAGGCCGGCGCGCACCGTGAGACGGCTATTCTAGCAAGCGGGGCCGCAGGCGCGGGTGGCGCGCGGCGGACCGGTGGCGGACAGGACGGTGGCGGGGAGGGCCGGCGCGGCTTTGTAGTGACTTATATGCCACTTGTAGAGCTGCGGGCAAAAAAAGCGCCGGTCAGAACCGGCGCAGCTTTCCACAACGGAAAAGGAGGAGAAATCAGGTACCGCCCGGGAGGTCAGTCACCCATCGCGAGCCAGCAACGGTGACAAGCGGTACCTGTTTCTATGACTGCATCACCCTTGAATTGGTTTCAAAAAAATTTCCACGCGGCGATTCTGCGCGCGTCCCGCCTCGGTCGCGTTGTCCGCGATCGGCTGCGTCTGCCCGCGGCCCTCGGCCGCCAGGCGGTTGCGCGCGACGCCGCGGTCACCCAGGTAGCCGGCCACGCTCTGCGCGCGGCGCTGCGACAACTGCATGTTGTAGCTCGGGTTGCCGGTGCTGTCGGTATGGCCGACCACGGTGGCGGCCACGTCCGGATGCTGGTTGAGGGTCTGGGAGACCTGGTCGAGCACCGCGCGGAACGACGGCTTGATGGTCGAGCTGTCCGTGTCGAACGTCACCTGGCTCGGGATGTTCACCTTCAGCGAGCCGTCCGGCTGCTCGGTGATCTGCGTGCCGGTGCCGGCGGTGTCCTTGTTCAGCTTGCCGCGGATCGCGTTCCAGTTGTAGCCGGTGGCGCCGCCCAGGGCGCCGCCCACCGCCGCGCCGACCAGCGTGCCGGTGGTGTTGCCGCCGATCAGGTTGCCCAGCCCGGCGCCGACCGCGGCACCCACGCCGGTGCCGACCGCGGTCTGGGTGCCTTGTTCGGTGGCGCAGCCGGCAGCGAGCACGGCGACGGTGGCGAGGCTGACGAGCTTGAGTTTCATGCTTTCTCCTTCAGGACGAATCGTTGTTGGCTGGTTTTTTGACACGGTGCGCACCACAACGCTAGAAATAACGCGGAAGGCACGTGAATACAAGTATCCGGTGGTCCGCGCCGGGCGGCGTTTCTGGCGCACTACAATAAGGACATGAAGCCGGGCGCACAAGCGCAAGCCTGTGACAGTTGTAAGTGCGTGTAATTCCATGCGCGGCGCATGGGCTTGTCGGCCGCGCGCCACCCTCGGCGGGCGCGTGGTCCATACTTTGATACAGTACGCGCCTTCCCCCACATCCAGCAGCGGAGATTGTCTTGAGCCTCACCATCGACCAGGTTACCGAAGTCCTGCGCACCGTGATCGACCCGAACACGGGCCGGGATCTGGTGTCCACCCGCTCGGCGCGCAACGTGCGCGTCGATGGCGGCGACGTGTCGCTGGAAGTGGAACTGGGTTATCCCGGCAAGAGCCAGCTCGAGCCGATCCGCCAGGCGGTGCTTGCTGCGTTGCAGCAAATCCCGGGCCTGGCCAATGCCAGCGTGACCGTGACCAGCAAGATCGTGTCGCACGCGGTGCAGCGCGGCGTCAAGCTGCTGCCCGGCGTCAAGAACGTGATCGCCGTGGCTTCCGGCAAGGGCGGCGTGGGCAAGTCCACCACCGCCGTCAACCTGGCGCTGGCGCTGTCCGCCGAGGGCGCGCGCGTGGGCATGCTCGACGCCGACATCTACGGCCCCAGCCTGCCGATGATGCTCGGCATCACCGGCCGGCCCGAGTCGTCGGACGGCCAGACGATGGAGCCGCTCGAAGGCCACGGCCTGCAGGCCAACTCGATCGGCTTCCTGATCGAGCAGGACAACCCGATGGTGTGGCGCGGCCCGATGGTGACCTCGGCGCTGGAGCAACTGCTGCGCCAGACCAACTGGCACGACCTCGACTACCTGATCGTCGACATGCCGCCGGGCACCGGCGACATCCAGCTCACGCTGTCGCAGAAGGTGCCCGTCACCGGCGCGGTGATCGTCACCACGCCGCAGGACATTGCGCTGCTGGACGCCAAGAAGGGCCTCAAGATGTTCGAGAAGGTGGGCATTCCCATCCTCGGCATCGTCGAGAACATGGCGGTCTACTGCTGCCCGAACTGCGGCCACGTCGAACATATCTTCGGCGAGGGCGGCGGCGAGAAGATGTGCGAGGACTACCACGTGGACCTGCTCGGCAGCATGCCGCTGAACCGCTCGATCCGCGAGCAGGCCGACACCGGCCGCCCGACCGTGGTGGCCGATCCCGACAGCCCGGTGGCGGAGCTGTACCGGGCGATGGCGCGCAAGGTGGCGGTCAAGGTGGCCGACCGCGCGCGCGACATGAGCAGCAAGTTCCCCAGCATCGTGGTGCAGAACACCTGAGCGGCGTCCGGCGGGCCGGCCCGGGCGGGCGTCCGCCGCCTGTCCGCCACCTGCCCGCCGGCGCGCGCCATCGGGCGGCAAACTCTCGCCGGCACGTCACATTGCGGCGGTACAATCGGCCGCACAACACCGTGAGAGGAGGTTCTGCATGAAGCATGTACGCGTACTTTTCTGCCTGGCGGCAGTGGGCGCCCTGGCCGGCTGCGGCAGCATGGACATCGGCGGCGACAGCGCCGTGGCCAAGCTCGACGCCAAGAGCGGCACCGCCACGCAAGGCACCGTGACCTTCACCCAGCGCGGCGACCGCGTGCTGGTCAAGGCCGACGTGAGCGGCCTGCCGCCCAACACCGAACACGGCTTCCACGTGCACGAGAAGGGCGATTGCTCGAGCCCCGATGCCATGAGCGCCGGCGGCCATTTCAACCCGACCGGCAAGCCGCACGGCTCGATGTCGATGCCCGACCACCATGCCGGCGACATCAACAACCTGCGGGCGGACGCCAGCGGGCGCGCCCAGGCCAGCTTCCAGCTGACCGGCGTGACCGTGGCCCCCGGCCCCACCAGCGTGGTCGGCCGCGCCGTGGTGGTGCACAAGGACCCGGACGACTACCGCACCCAGCCGACCGGCAACTCCGGCGGGCGCGTCGCCTGCGGCGTCATCGCCAAGTCCTGACGGGCGGGCGCGGGAAGCGGGGCACGCCGTCCCGGCTTCCCGCGCCGCTCCCCGCGCCGTCCACAGTCGCTCACGGCCGCTCCCGGCCGGTCTTCCGGTCCGGTCCTGGCCTGGTTCCGGCCTGGTTCCGGCCTGATGCGAGCCCGATCCGAGCCCGATCCGCGCCTGATTCCACTCCGGCTCACTTCCCCGATGCCCGCGCGCCGGAAGCGCTTCCGATTGGTTGTACAATGCGGGCCATCGCGAGGCCCCGGCAGGTCCGGCGTGCCGTGAGCAAATGCGAGCAGCGTTCCCGGCTGCCCGGCGCGGCAACGCCGCCGGCCGCGCCCGAGCCTGCCCGCATTTGTTCATCCCGGTACCCATATGAGCATCAAATCCGACAAGTGGATCCGCCGCATGGCGGAGCAGCACGCCATGATCGAGCCGTTCGAGCCCGGCCAGGTACGGGAGTCCGACGGCCGCAAGATCGTTTCCTACGGCACCTCGAGCTACGGCTACGACATCCGCTGCGCCGACGAATTCAAGATCTTCACCAACATCAACAGCACCATCGTCGATCCCAAGAACTTCGACGAGAAGTCCTTCGTCGACTTCAAGGGCGACGTCTGCATCATCCCGCCCAACTCGTTCGCGCTGGCGCGCACGATGGAGTATTTCCGCATCCCGCGCAGCGTGCTGACCATCTGCCTGGGCAAGAGCACCTACGCGCGCTGCGGCATCATCGTCAACGTGACCCCGTTCGAGCCGGAATGGGAAGGCTATGTCACGCTGGAGTTCTCCAACACCACGCCGCTGCCCGCCAAGATCTACGCCGGCGAGGGCTGCGCCCAGGTGCTGTTCTTCGAAAGCGACGAGATCTGCGAGACTTCCTATGCCGACCGCGGCGGGAAGTACCAGGGCCAGCACGGTGTCACACTGCCGAAGACCTGATCGCTTTACAATGCGCGCGTCGCGGCATGCGCCGGCTCCCGAGTGAGCGCCGGCGGGCCGCGCGCCAAGCCCGAACGTCGAGCCACATGCCGCCCAGGGGAGAGCGTCCCCGGGCCATGTGGCTCAAGTCCTTCCTGCCGTCCAAGGATGCCCTATGAAATTCCGCTTTCCCGTCATCATCATCGATGAAGACTTCCGCTCCGAGAACATTTCCGGCTCGGGCATCCGTGCGCTAGCGCAGGCCATCGAGCAGGAAGGCATGGAGGTCATGGGCCTGACCAGCTACGGTGACCTGACCTCGTTCGCGCAGCAGTCCAGCCGGGCTTCGTCGTTCATCGTGTCGATCGACGACGACGAATTCGTCAGCGAGGACGACCGCCCCGAAGCCGCCGCCATCGAGAAGCTGCGCGCCTTCGTCAACGAAGTGCGCCGCCGCAACACCGACCTGCCGATCTTCCTGTACGGCGAGACCCGCACCTCGCGCCATATCCCCAACGACATCCTGCGCGAGCTGCACGGCTTCATCCATATGTTCGAGGACACGCCGGAGTTCGTGGCGCGCCACATCATCCGCGAGGCGCGGGTCTACCTGGATTCGCTGGCGCCGCCGTTCTTCAAGGCGCTGATCGCCTACGCGCAGGACAGCTCGTACTCGTGGCACTGCCCGGGCCACTCGGGCGGCGTGGCGTTCCTCAAGAGCCCGGTCGGCCAGGTGTTCCACCAGTTCTTCGGCGAGAACATGCTGCGCGCCGACGTCTGCAACGCGGTGGACGAGCTCGGCCAGCTGCTCGACCACACCGGCCCGGTGGCGGCCTCGGAGCGCAATGCCGCGCGCATCTTCAACTCCGACCACATGTACTTCGTCACCAACGGCACCTCCACCTCGAACAAGATGGTGTGGCATGCCAACGTGGCGCCGGGCGACATCGTGGTGGTGGACCGCAACTGCCACAAGTCGATCCTGCACGCGATCATGATGACCGGCGCGATCCCCGTGTTCCTGATGCCCACGCGCAACCACTACGGCATCATCGGCCCGATCCCGAAGAGCGAGTTCGACCCCGAGACCATCCGCCGCAAGATCGCCGCGCACCCGTTCGCCAGCCTGGCGAAGAACCAGAAGCCGCGCATCCTGACCATCACCCAGGGCACCTACGACGGCGTGCTGTACAACGCCGAGCAGATCAAGGAAATGCTGGCGACCGAGATCGACACGCTGCATTTCGACGAAGCCTGGCTGCCGCACGCGGCGTTCCACGAGTTCTACCGCGACATGCACGCGATCGGCCGCGACCGCCCGCGCAGCAAGGACGCGCTGGTGTTCGCCACGCAGTCCACGCACAAGCTGCTGGCCGGCCTGTCGCAGGCCTCGCAGATCCTCGTGCAGGACTCCGAGACGCGCAAGCTGGACCGCTACCGCTTCAACGAGGCGTACCTGATGCACACCTCGACCAGTCCGCAGTACTCGATCATCGCCTCGTGCGACGTGGCCGCGGCGATGATGGAAGCGCCGGGCGGCACCGCGCTGGTGGAGGAAAGCATCCAGGAAGCGATCGACTTCCGCCGCGCCATGCGCAAGGTCGAGGGCGACTACGAAGCCGGCAACAACGGCGACTGGTGGTTCAAGGTGTGGGGCCCCGACGCGCTGGTCGAGGACGGCATCGGCGACCGCGAGGAATGGATGCTCAAGTCCAACGAGCGCTGGCACGGCTTCGGCGACCTCGCCGACGGCTTCAACCTGCTCGACCCGATCAAGGCCACCATCATCACCCCGGGCCTGGACGTGGACGGCGAGTTCAGCGAGCGCGGCATCCCGGCGGCCATCGTCACCAAGTACCTGGCCGAGCACGGCATCATCATCGAGAAGACCGGGCTGTACTCGTTCTTCATCATGTTCACCATCGGCATCACCAAGGGCCGCTGGAACTCGCTGGTGACCGAGCTGCAGCAGTTCAAGGACGACTACGACCAGAACCAGCCGCTGTGGCGCGTGCTGCCCGAGTTCGTGGCCAAGCATCCGCAGTACGAGCGCATGGGCCTGCGCGACCTGTGCGACGCCATCCACAGCGTCTACAAGGCCAACGACGTGGCGCGCGTGACCACCGAGATGTATCTGTCGGACATGGAGCCGGCGATGAAGCCGTCCGACGCCTGGGCCATGATGGCCCACCGCGAGATCGAGCGCGTGGCCGTGGACGAGCTCGAAGGCCGCGTCACCGCCATCCTGCTCACGCCGTACCCGCCGGGCATCCCGCTGCTGATCCCGGGCGAGCGCTTCAACCACATCATCGTGCAGTACCTGAAGTTCGCGCGCGACTTCAACAAGCTGTTCCCCGGCTTCGAGACCGACATCCACGGCCTGGTGGAGGAAGAGACCGACGGCGGCGGCAGGGCGTATTTCGTCGACTGCGTGAAGCAGGTTCGCTGAGGCTGGCCGGCAGCAGGAGCCTCCCCGGCATCCCAAGGGCCTCGCGCGAGCGAGGCCCTTTCCATTGGCAATCCGCCCGCCGGCAAGCCGCGCGGGAATGCGCTAGAGTGGCGCCTGAATCGCCGCGGCCCGGCGGCATGTGGAAATCCCATCGGACGGAGTGAGCATGGCTTCAGCGCGTAGAGTGGAATTGACTGAGTTCGGCGGCGTCGAGGTGATGCGGCTGGTGACGGCCGACCTGCCGGCGCCGGCGGCGGGCGAGGTGCAGTTGCGCCAGACCGCCGTCGGCTTCAACTACATCGACGTGTACCAGCGCGCGGGCAAGTATCCGCTGCCCAACCCGACCGGCCTCGGCCACGAGGCCGCCGGCGTGATCGAGGCGGTGGGCGAGGGCGTGGCGGACCTGCGCGCGGGCGACCGCGTGGTCTACATGAACGCCGGCATCGGCGCCTACGCCGGGCGCCGCAACGTCGCCGCCGACAAGGTAGTGAAGCTGCCCGACGGCATCGACGACGTGGCCGCGGCGGCGGTCTTCTTCAAGGCCATGACCGCGCAGTACCTGGTGAAGAAGACCCATCGCGTGCAGCCCGGCGACATCGTGGTCGTGCATGCCGCCGCCGGCGGCGTGGGCCAGATCCTCGCCAGCTGGGCCAAGGCGCTCGGCGCCACGGTGATCGGCACGGCCGGTTCGCCAGCCAAGTGCGAGGTCGCGCGGGCGGCCGGCTGCGACGCCGCCATCGACTATTCGCAGGCGGACTGGGTGCGGCAGGTGATCGACGCCACCGGCGGGCGCAAGGCGCGCGTGGTCTACGATTCGGTCGGCCAGCACACCTTCATGGGCTCGCTCGACTGCACCGCGCCGTTCGGGCTGGTGGCGCTGTACGGCGCGGCATCGGGCCCGGTCGCGGCGTTCGAGCCGGAACTGCTCAACAAGAAGGGCTGCCTGTTCCTGACGCGGCCCTCGGTGTTCCCGCACAACGCCGACACCCAGACCTTCCGCGCCAACGCGGCGGACGTGTTCCAGGCCATCGAACAGGGCGCGATCCGCGCCACCATCGGCGCGCGCTATCCGCTGGAGCAGGTCGCCGAGGCGCACCGTGCGGCCGAGGCGCGCGCCACCACCGGCGCGATCGTGCTGCTGCCCTGAGCGGCCGGGCGCGGCGGGCAAAGAAAAAGGTCCCGCGTGCGGGACCTTCGGACTGCCGGCAAAACCAGCATGCCGCCTGTGTTCTCCCCTCTCCCATTTCATGGGAGAGGGGAGCAACCCTCCGCCAGCCTGAAAGCCGCGCCGCGCGGCCCTTGTCCGCGCAGGACACCCATCCCG
>NZ_AQPL01000258.1:0-4151 GCF_000395345.1 Cupriavidus sp. WS
CCCTCCGCCAGCCTGAAAGCCGCGCCGCGCGGCCCTTGTCCGCGCAGGACACCCATCCCGCTCACTTCTTCTTGTCGAACTCGAACTGCGGCGCGGCCGGCTCGTCCTGCGCCGGGGCCGAGGGCAGCTCGAGCGTGCCGGCGCCGCCGGCCGCGCCCGAGGGCGGCGCCGAGGCTCCGCCGCTGTCGCCGCCGAGCGGGATCGACACCTCCGCCGCGTTGCTATGGTGCAGCGAGCCCTTGTCGAGGAACATCGTGACCATGCCCGGCCAGAACATCACCATCACCACCATGATGAGCTGCAGGCCGACCCAGGGCAGCGCGCCCCAGTAGATGTCCGCGCTTTTCACTTCCTTGGGGGCGATGCCGCGCAGGTAGAACAGCGCGAAGCCGAACGGCGGGTGCATGAACGAGGTCTGCATGTTCACGCACAGCATCACGCCGAACCACACCAGCGCCGCGGTGGCGGCCGCCTCCGGGTTGCCGCCCATCGAGTCGGCCACCACCGGCGCCAGCACCTTGACCGCGACCGGGGCCAGCATCGGCACCACGATGAAGGCGATCTCGAAGAAGTCGAGGAAGAACGCCAGGAAGAAGATGAACAGGTTGACCACCAGCAGGAAGCCGATCCAGCCGCCCGGCAGCGAGGTGAACATGTGCTCCACCCACGCGCCGCCGTCCACGCCCTGGAACACCACCGAGAAGCAGGTCGAGCCGATCAGGATGAACACCACCATCGCCGTGATGCGCGCGGTGGACTGGTAGGCGTCGACGATCAGCACGCGCAGGTCGGTCAGCTGCCCGGCGCGCAGCAGCAGCCAGGCGATGACGAGGTAGACCACCGCCAGCGGAATGCGGAACAGGTGCGAGCCGAAGGCGAAGAAGCCGGCCACGATGGCGATGCCGGTGGCGGCGATGGCGGTGCGGTAGAGCGCGCGGTCGAGCTTGCCGAAGCCGGGGTTGCGCAGCACCGCCAGCACCAGCGCGCCGACCGCGCCCATCGCGCCCGACTCGGTGGGCGTGGCGATGCCCAGCATGATGGTGCCCAGCACCAGGAAGATCAGCACCGCGCACGGCACGATGCCGCGCAGGCACTTGCGCCACAGCGCCCAGCCGCGCAGCGTGCGCTCTTCCGCCGGCACCGGCGGCAGCCAGTCCGGCTTGATGCGCGCGAGCACGAAGGTGTAGAGCGCGAACAGCGCGATCTGCACCACCGACGGGCCCCACGCGCCCAGGTACATGCTGCCCACGTCGGCGCTGCCCATCGGCGTCTTGAGCTGGTCGGCCAGCACCACCAGCACCAGCGACGGCGGCACCAGCTGCGTGATGGTGCCCGACGCCGCCAGCACCCCGGTGGCGTACTTCATGTTGTAGCGGTAGCGCATCATCACCGGCAGCGAGATCATCGCCATCGCGATCACCTGGGCCGCCACCGTGCCGGTGATGGCGCCGAGGATGAAGCCGACGATGATGACCGAGTAGCCCAGGCCGCCGCGCACCGGGCCGAACAGCTGGCCCATCGAGTCGAGCATGTCCTCGGCCAGCCCGCACTTCTCCAGGATCGCGCCCATGAAGGTGAAGAACGGGATCGCCAGCAGCAGCTCGTTGGCCAGCACGCTGCCGAACACGCGGCTCGGCACCGCCTGCAGGAAGCTGACCGGGAAATAGCCCCACTCGATGGCGAGGAAGCCGAACGCGAGGCCGACCGCCGACAGCGAGAATGCGACCGGGAAGCCGATCAGCATGAATACCACCAGGCCGCCGAACATGAGCGGCGGCATATATTCCAACGGAATCATCATTGCACCGGCCTCTCGTATTTCGATTCGATGCGCACCAGCCCCTTGAGGGCGGCAATGCGCTTGATCAGTTCGGACACGCCTTGCAGGCCGAGCAGGGCGAAGCCGAGCGGCACCACCAGCTTGATCGGGTAGCGCGGCAGGCCGCCGGAGTTGCCGGATTGCTCGAGGATGCGCCACGAGGGCAGGAACAGGGATTCCCACGACAGCCACGCGAACAGCGCGCACGAAGGCAGCAGGAAGACGACGATGCCGAAGATGTCGATCCAGTGCTGCGCGCGCTCGGACACGTTGCCGTAGATCAGGTCCACGCGCACGTGCTCGTTGCGCTGGAACGTGTACGACGCGCCGAACATCACGGCGATGGCGAACATGTACCACTGCAGTTCGAGCGGCCAGTTGTCGCTGAGGTTGAAGCCGTAACGCAGCAGGGCGTTGCCCGCGCTGATCAGGCACGACAGCAGGATCATGATGTTTGCAAGCCTGCCCGTGTGCTGATTCAACCTGTCGATCTGCCGTGACAGACCAAGCAAGTAGTACATGGGTTGTCTCCCCCTGTTTTTGCGCCGATTAGTTTATCTGTAACAAAATGCATCGGCGCTTGGGGCTAATACCTACCGCATTGCGCAAAGATCGGCGGCGCG
The DNA here is from genome assembly GCF_000395345.1 of Cupriavidus sp. WS. Classification (NCBI taxonomy): domain Bacteria; kingdom Pseudomonadati; phylum Pseudomonadota; class Betaproteobacteria; order Burkholderiales; family Burkholderiaceae; genus Cupriavidus; species Cupriavidus sp. WS. The sequence continues at coordinate 2,443 of NZ_AQPL01000258.1, forward strand.
AACCGGCGGCACAAATGAAAAAGCCGCCGAGGGCATGCGCCCTGGCGGCTCTTGCGCGATGCGCGGCTTACGTGGAACCTACATCGGCGGACGGCGTTTCGCTCAAAGCGCCGCGCGCGCGGCGGCGATCGCCGCGCGCACCTGCGCCGGCGCGGTGCCGCCGACATGGTCGCGCGCCGCGACCGAGCCTTCCAGCGTCAGCACCGCGTGCACGTCGTCGCCGATCAGCGCGGCCTTGTCGCCCAGGCCGGTGGCCTCGCGCAGCTCGGCCACGGTGAGGTCGGCCAGGTCGCAGCGGCGGTCGTCGCAGGCGCGCACGGCGTGGGCCACGGCTTCGTGCGCGTCGCGGAACGGCAGGCCGCGCTTGACCAGATAGTCGGCCAGGTCGGTGGCGGTGGCGTAGCCCTGCAGCGCGGCGGCGCGCATGTTGTCGGGCTTGACGGAGATGCCCGGCACCATGTCGGCGAAGATGCGCAGCGTGTCGGCCACGGTGTCGACCGTGTCGAACAGCGGTTCCTTGTCTTCCTGGTTGTCCTTGTTGTACGCCAGCGGCTGGCCCTTCATCAGCGTCAGCAGGCCGACCAGGTGGCCGTTGACGCGGCCGGTCTTGCCGCGCGCCAGCTCGGGCACGTCCGGGTTCTTCTTCTGCGGCATGATCGAGCTGCCGGTGCAGAAGCGGTCGGCGATGTCGATGAAGCCCACGCGCGGGCTCATCCAGATCACCAGTTCCTCGGAGAAGCGCGAGACGTGGGTCATCACCAGCGCCGAGGCGGCGCAGAATTCGATGGCGAAGTCGCGGTCGGACACGGCGTCGAGCGAGTTGCGGCACACGCCGTCGAAGCCAAGCTGCTGCGCCACGAACTCGCGGTCGATCGGGTAGCTGGTGCCGGCCAGCGCGGCGGCGCCCAGCGGCAGGCGGTTGACGCGGCGGCGGCAGTCGGCCATGCGCTCGGCGTCGCGCGTGAACATCTCCACGTAGGCCAGCAGGTGGTGGCCGAAGGTGACCGGCTGCGCCACCTGCAGGTGGGTGAAGCCGGGCAGGATGGTGTCGGCGTTCTTCTCGGCCAGGTCCAGCAGCGCGCCGCGCAGCGCGCCCAGCAGGCCGATGATGGCGTCGATCTCGCTGCGCAGCCACAGGCGGATGTCGGTGGCGACCTGGTCGTTGCGCGAGCGGCCGGTGTGCAGGCGCTTGCCGGCGTCGCCGACCAGCGCGGTCAGGCGCGCCTCGATGTTGAGGTGGACGTCTTCCAGGTCGAGCTTCCACTCGAAGCCGCCGGCCTCGATCTCGGCGCGGATCTGCGCCATGCCGCGTTCGATCTCGGCACGGTCGGCCTCGGCGATGATTCCCTGCTTGGCCAGCATGGCGGCGTGCGCGAGCGAGCCCTGGATGTCGAACAGCGCCAGGCGCTTGTCGAAGAACACCGAAGCGGTGTAGCGCTTCACCAGGTCGGACATCGGTTCGGAGAAGCGGGCGGACCAGGCTTCGCCTTTCTTGGCAAGTTGGGAGGTCATGGGCGGGTAAGGCTGGGTTGGCTCGCAGGCCGGCGGCGGCACCGCGGCGCGAGCGGGAAAATCGGGGAAACAGCGATTATATCGCTGCCGCCGCCTTCCCAGCCCGGCTTGTGGCTGGCGCCGGCGGCAGGCCGCGCGGACGCCGGCGGCGTGCCGGGGCCGGCCGGGCGGGCGCGCCGCGGCGCCGATGGCCGGCG
>NZ_AQPL01000259.1:0-3554 GCF_000395345.1 Cupriavidus sp. WS
GTGCCGCCGCGCCGCCGCGCACGCGCCTGCGTGCACCCTTGCGCTCCTGCGTTTTCGTGGTCATTCGCGTGTCCTCCATCGATGCCCGTCGGGGCGTTGCCATCGCGGCCGGCGCGGCCATCCGCGCCGGCCGCCTCAGTAGATCAGGAACGGCGCGCGCACCGCCGCGAAGCCGGCGCCCTGCGCCGCCACCGCCTGCTCGACCTCGGCAAGCGGCGCGTGCGCGGCGATCAGGCGCAGGGCCTCGCCCGAGCCCAGCGAGGCGCGGATCGCGGGCAGGTCGAACTCCCGTTCGTGGAGCGCATGCAGCGCGATCGCCAGCGCCAGCCCGAGCCGGCTCGGCGGGCGCGGCGCCGGGCCCGGCCTGATCGACACGCCCTGGCACAGGCGGCCGCGGTAGCGGCCTTCGGTCGGCACGAAGCTGACGGGCTCGAAGCGCGCGCCGGCATCCAGCGCATTGAGGTAGGCGGCCAGTTCCGGGGCGGCGATCCACGGCGCGCCCACCAGCGTGAACGGCGCCGGCGTGCCGCGCCCCACGCTGACGTTCGCGCCCTCGATCAGGCCGACGTCGGGATACAGGTCGAGCTGCGCCGCGTCGCGCAGGTTCGGCGAGAGCGGGACCCAGCCCAGGCCGGTATCGGCAAAGCGCATGCCGCGCGTGTAGCCCTGCATGGCGATGACGCGCAGATCGGCGCCGATGCCCAGGCGGCTGTTGAACAGCCGGGCCAGCTCGCCCACGGTCATGCCGTGCAGCAGCGGCAGCGGGAAGTAGCCGGTAAACGAGGCCGGGCCGGGGTCCGGCAGCGGGCCGCCGAAGCGGTCGGCGCCGAGGGGATCGGGCCGGTCCAGCACGAAGGCCGGGATGCCGCGCGCGGCGGCGGCTTCCAGCATGTAGCCGAGCGTGGTGATGTAGGTAAAGAAGCGCACGCCGGCGTCCTGCACGTCGAACACCAGCGCGTCCACCCCGGCCAGCGTGGCGGGCGCGAAGCGCCGCTGCTCGCCGTACAGGCTGTGGACCGGCACGCCGGTGCGCGCGTCCAGCGCATCGCCGAGCGGCGCGTCGACATCGCTGCCCAGGCCGTGCTCGGGCGCGAACAGCGCCGCCAGCGTGACGCCGGGCGCGCGCGCCAGCACGTCCGCGGTGCGCACGCCGCGGCCGTCGAAGCCGCTGCGGTTGGTGACCAGCCCCACGCGCAGGCCCGCCAGCGGCGCGAACGCCTGCGCCTCCAGCACGTCGATGCCGCTGCGCACCGGGCCCGCGGCCGGCGGCAGGCGCATGGCGTGCGCCAGCGCCGCGGCGGCGCCCGGCACGGCGCTGCCGATCGCCTGCGCGGCCAGCGGCGGCGCCTCGCTGGCCAGCAGCGCCAGCACCTGCTGGCGCAGCGGCGCGGCATTGCCCTTGTCGGCGGGATGCAGGCGGCTGCTCAGGATCACCGCGAAACGCCCGCCCACCATGTCGATCCACACGCCGGTGCCGGTGTAGCCGGTCTGCTCCAGCAGGCCCAGCGGCGGCAGGCGGTCGCGGTTGGCGGCGAGCGGCGCGGCCAGCGCCCAGCCCAGGCCGCGCCACGCGCCGGCGGCCACCGGCGTGGCCGGCGACGCCAGCAGCGCGATGCTTTCCGGCCGCAGCACCCGGGTGCCGCCGGCCTGCCCGCCGTTGAGGATCATCTGCGCGAACCGCGCCAGGTCCGCCGCGGTGGAAAACAGGCCGGCATTGCCGGCCACGCCGCCCAGGCGCGCCGCGGTCGGGTCGTGCACCTGGCCGCGCAGCATGCGGCCGCCGCGCGGCGCGGTCGGCGCGGTCCGGGCCATCGCCGCCGGGCCGGGCAGGAAGCCGGTGTCGCGCATCCCCAGCGGCGCGAACACATGGTCGCGGCACCATGCGTCCAGCGGCTGCCCGGCCACGCGCCGCACCAGTTCGCCGAGCACGACGAAATTGACGTCGCTGTAGATGACACGCTCGCCGGGCGGCGCCACCGGCGCCAGCGCCAGCGCCTGCCGCACGGCCTCCCGCGCCGCGTCGCCGCCGTGCGCGCGCTGGCGCGGCGGCAGCCCGGCCGGCAGCCCCGAGGTGTGCGCGAGCAACTGGCGCACCGTGATGGCCTGCTTGCCGGCGGCGCCGAACGCCGGCAGGTAGCGGGCCACGGGAGCGTCCAGCGCTACCGCCGCGCGTTCGCTCAATTGCAGCACGGCAGTGGTGGTGGCGATCACCTTGGTGACCGAGGCGAGATCGAACACGGTGTCGGCGCGCATCGCCTCGCTCGCCGGCAGCACGGCGCGCCGGCCCGCGGCGAGCTGGTAGCGGATGTGGCTGGCGTCGCCGGCCAGCACCACCGCGCCCGGGATGTTGCCGGCCGCGATCTGGCCCTCGACGATGGCGCGCAGTTGTTCGCGCGCGGCGGCGGCCGGCGCGGACTGCGCCGCCGCCGGCCCCGCCGCCGCCAGCGCGCAGGCCAGCAGCGCGGTGGACAGCATCGCGGACAGCGCGCGGCGGCTCATCTGGCCGGCGGCGCCGCCTGCGGCGATTGCGGCGATTGCGGCGACTGTGACCGTTGCGGCAATTGCGCCGGATCGTAGCGGTTGCGCGGATTCCACAGCATCCACCCGTCGGCCTGCTCGGCTTCGGCAGCCTGCGTCTGCGCGCGGATCTCGTCGGCGTCGAACTCGCGGTGGTCGAAGGCATAGTCGCGGAACGCCTGCAGCCACGGGCGGAAGCGCACGCCCGGCAGCCCGGTGCGCTTCCTGGCCTCCGCCAGCGAGCGCGACACGATTTCGCCGGCGTGCTCCACCGGCCGCGTGCAGCCCGGCAGGCCCCAGGTGAAGCCGGAGGGATAGAGCATCGGCGAGATGTAGTCCAGCGCCGTGCCCAGCGATTCGAGCTGCTGGCCGATCGCCGTGTCGTCGGGGTTCCAGCACACGTAGCCGAAGATGTCCGCCGCGATGTACACGTTGTAGCGGGCCAGCCGCGCGCGCGCCGCGCGCAGGAAACCGGTGATGGCGGCCACCCGGTTCTCCTGCGTGCTGGGCCGCGAGAAGCGCAGCCCGCCGGCATCCGGGAAGCGCAGGTAGTCGAACTGGATCTCGTCGAAGCCCATGCGGGCGGCCTCCTCCGCCAGGTCGAAGTTGTGCTGCCAGGCGGCGGTCTCGAAGGGATCGATCCAGCGCAGGTCTTCGCGGTCGCGCCACACGCCGCCCTGCCCGTCGCGCACGGTCCACTCCGGGTGCGCGGCGGCCAGCGGCTCGTCCTTGAAGACCACGATGCGCGCGATCAGGTACAGCCCGCGCGCATGCAGGCCGGCCAGCAAGGCCGGGAAATCGCGCACCAGCGGCGCCGGCGCCTTGACCTGCGCGCTGGCCCCGATGGCGTCGCGCGCCGCGCTCCGGTATGGCGTCATGCCGCGGTCGCCCTTGACGTCGATCACCAGCGCGTTGATGGCGCTGGCCTGCGGCAGCGCCACGGCGGCATCGCGCAGTGCCGCGTTGCCGATGCCGAACACCGAGAGATAGACCGCGCGCGGCCGCACCGGCGTCAGCGCCAGCCGCACCGGCTCGCC
>NZ_AQPL01000260.1:0-2543 GCF_000395345.1 Cupriavidus sp. WS
CCAGCCGCACCGGCTCGCCGTCCGTGGGCGTGGCGAGCGCGCGGCCATATCCGGGCGCCCGCGCGCCGACATCGGCGCCGCTCCGCGGCGGCGCGGCAAGCGTGAAGCCGCCGTCCGCGCCGGTCTGGCCCGAGGTGGCCGAACCGTCCAGCACGACCACCGTCGCCCCGGCCACGGGCGCGCCGGTGTGCGCGTCGACGACGGTGCCGGCGATGGTGCCAGCGATGGCGCCGGCTGCGGTGCCGATGCCGGTGTCTGCCGCCGCGCCCTGCCCTGCCGCCGCCAGCGCCAGCGACAGCGCGAAGCCGCACCAACGAAGCGCGCGCGCGTTCATGGCATGGCTCCGCTCTGCTGCCGGGGCGCGGCGGGCGGCGGCACGGCTGCCTGCGCCAGTATCCGCGCCAGGCAGCGCTCGCCGCAGGCGTCGGTCATCAGGAAGCGCGGCAGCGCCAGCCGCGGCGCGGCGGGCGTGACCGCGCGGCCCTCCAGCGAGAAGGCCGCCTCCACGCCCTCGTCGGCGGCGATCGCCATCAGTTCCTCGTCATGGATGCCGAACGGCCACGCCAGCCAGCGCACCGGGCCGCCAAGCTCCTGCTCCAGCCGCTCGCGCGCGCGGCGCAACTGCATGTGCGCGAACGCGCGGAACGCCTCGGGCGCGAGGCGCTTGCGTTCGGTGTTGAAGTTCGGGTGCCAGTAGCTGTGCGACTGCACCGTGAACAGGCCGGTCTCCTTGAGCGCGCGCAACTGATCCCAGGTCAGCGCATAGGCAGCGTTCGAAATCGCCGAGGGATAGATGAACAGCGTGACCGGGACATGCTCGCGCCGCGCGATCGGCATCATCACCTCGAACACCGAGCGGTGGCCGTCGTCCGCCGTGATCGCCACCGCCCCGGCCGGCAGCGGAGCCGCCCCGCCCTGCTGCCACCGCACCACGTCGGCCAGCGGCACCACGTGGTAGCCCTGCGCGGCGAGCATGCGCAGATGGGCTTCGAAGGTGGCCGTGCGCACCGTCATGCTGTCCGCGGCCACCGGGCCGAAGCGGTGGTAGACCAGCACCGGAACCTGGCGCGCGGGCCCGGGATCCTGCGCACCGGCCGGCAACGCCGCCAACGCCGCCAGCGCCAGCGCCGGCCACGGCACGGCCCGGCGCAGAAGACGGCGCCACCTGCCCCGCTGCTCCTTCCGCTGCATCGCATTCTCCGTGTGATTCGCGCGCCGTCCCCGGAGCCGCTCCCGCTGGCGGCATGGCGGCGCGCGTTTCCATTCTGGGTGCCGCCGCCGGGCGCGACATGACGCACATCAACGTCCGGCCACTGCCGCCGCGGGCGCGCGTGGCGGCGCCGGGCCGGGCGCCCGGCCCGGCGCCAACGCTTGACATGCGTCAAGCGCCTGCCGCCGCCGTCATCTATGCTGCAAACAAGGCGCGCCTTGCCGGGCGTCCCGAGACACTTTTGAGAGGAGACCCGACATGTACCAGAAGATCCTGCTTGCCGTGGACGGCAGCCACTCGTCCGACCTCGCCATCAGCCAGGCGATCATCATCGCCAAGGCGACCGGCAGCGAGGTGGAGGCGCTGTTCGTGGTGGACGACAGCGATGCCTTCTTCCCCGGCGGCGGCTACGATCCCATCCAGTTGACGGAAAGCATCCTCGCGCTGGGCCGCGAAGCGCTGGCCACGGCCGGCAAGCGGCTGACGGAGGCCGGCGTGCGCCATACCACCACGCTGCTGGAGAAGCCGGTCTCTCCCGGCCAGATCTCCGGCACCATCGTGACGCAGGCGGAGCGCGGGAACGCGGACCTGATCGTGCTCGGCACGCACGGCCGGCGCGGCCTACGCCGCCTGGTGATGGGCAGCGTGTCGGAAGGCGTGCTGCAGAAGAGCCACAAGCCGGTGCTGCTGGTGCGCAGCGAGACCGAGCGCTGACGCCGCCGCCTTGCCGCTGCCCTGGCCGCCCAGCTTGTCGTACAGCGCGTTGGCATGGAGATCCGTGCGCTTCGACATTGCGTACAGGTAGCCGAGCCCACGTCATGGCGGCGCGCGGCCGGCCGGGCGTCCGGGTCGTCGTGCACGAACGGGCCGCGGCCCTTCATCGGGTACTTCATATTGGACAGATAATGGCTCGCGGACCGCTCCAGCGTCTTCTACATCGGCGTGCGCAAGTGGGTCTATGAGCGGCCCACCCCGAAGGACCTCGACCGCGTCATCGAACTGCGCGTGGCCGCCTTCCTGCAAGGCGTGCCGGCCGTGCTGAAAGCCACGCGCAAGCGCTGAGGGCCGCGCCCCACCCCGCCACCCAGCCGCCCCGCCGCGGGCGGCATGGCCGCCGCTTTGCCTAAGGGTAAATCCTGATCCCCCGCTCTCTTGGCCCGGCGGCGCTTCCCTCCTACAATTTATCACTCGATCACTGATCGAATGATAAGTTAATGGAGGCAGTGATGGCACTCAGCAAGCTCGCGCATTTTTCCATCCGGACCACCGACCTGGAACGGTCGTGCGCATTCTACGAACGCATTCTCGGCTTCCGGCGGGGGGACCGCCCGCC
>NZ_AQPL01000261.1:0-13781 GCF_000395345.1 Cupriavidus sp. WS
GCATTCTCGGCTTCCGGCGGGGGTACCGCCCGCCGTTCGCCTTTCCCGGCGCGTGGCTCTACATGGGCGGCGACGAAGGCAGCTACGGCACGGTGCATATCATCGGCATCGATCCGGACGACCCCGCCGGCCTGACCGCCTATCTCGGCGACAAGTCCCTGCCCGCCTCGGGCACCGGCACGCTCGACCATATCGCCTTCCTGGCCACCGGCGTCGCGCAGATGTGGCAGACGCTGCGCGCGGAGGGCATCGCGTGGCGCGACCGCACGGTGCCGAGCCTGGGCCTGCACCAGGTCTTCATCGAGGATCCGTCGGGCGTGACGATCGAACTCAACTACCCGGCCGCGGAAGTGGCCGGCCTGGCACTGCCCGCCGAGACGCAGGCAACGGCTGAAGCCACGACTGGAGCACCGGCATGAATCCCGCGCAGCGCAAGCAACCCAGGGCCATCGTCGTCGGCGGCTCGCTCGGCGGCCTGTTCGCCGCCAATCTTCTCGCGCGCGGCGGCTGGGACGTCGAGATCTTCGAGCGCACGCCCGAGGCGCTGACCGGCCGCGGCGCGGGCATCGTCACGCACCCGGAGTTGTTCCAGGCGCTGGCGGCGGCCGGCGTCACCGTGGACGACAGCATCGGCGTGCGCGTCGACAGCCGCGTCACGCTGGCGCGCGACGGCGCCGCCGTGTCCGCGCGCGAACTGCCCCAGACGCTGACGGCCTGGGGCAAGATGTACGACGTGCTGGGCCGCGCGTTCCCCGGCGCCTACCGCACCGGCGCCAGCGTGGCCGCGGTCGCGTCGCACGCGGACCATGCCGAGGTGACGCTGCAGGACGGCTCGACGCACCGCGCCGACATCGTCATCGCCGCCGACGGCTTCCGCTCGGGCCTGCGCGAACAGTTGCTGCCCTCGGCGCAGCTCGAATACGCGGGCTATATCGCCTGGCGCGGCCTGGTCGACGAGGCGCGGCTGTCGCCGGCCACGCACGCGGCCATCTTCGAGAGATTCGCCTTCTGCCTGCCGCCCCACGAGCAGATCCTCGGCTATCCGGTCGCGGGCGACGACAACAGCACCGTGCCCGGCCATCGCCGCTACAACTTCGTCTGGTACCGCGCCACGCGCGACGACGAGCTGGCCGACCTGCTCACCGACGCCGGCGGCAAGTGCTGGACCACCGGCATCCCGCCGGGCCTGATCCGCGCGGACGTGCGCGCCGACATGGAGCACGCGGCGGCCACGCTGCTGGCGCCGCAGTTCGCCGAGGTGGTGGCGCGGACCGCCCAGCCACTGTTCCAGCCGATCTACGACCTGACCGTGCCGCGCATGGCCTTCGGCCGTGTCGCCCTGCTCGGCGATGCCGCCTTCGTGGCGCGCCCGCATTGCGGCATGGGCGTCACCAAGGCGGCCGGCGATGCCGCCGCGCTGGCCCGCGCGCTGGCCGCGCACCCGTGCGCCGAGACGGCGCTGGCGGCGTACAGCGACGAGCGCGTCCAGGTCGGGCAGGCGGTGGTCGAGCACGCGCGCCATCTCGGCGCCTACATGCAGGCGCAGCTCAAGAGCGAGCAGGACCGCGAGATGGCCGAGCGCTACCGCACGCCGGAAGCCGTCATGCGGGAGACCGCGGTATCGCGGCAATTCTGAACCTTCACCGACAACATCCATTCGGAGACAAAACCATGCCCCAGGCCGCCCCCTATCCGGCGCATCCCGGTCTTGCCGGGACCGACACCGGAACCGATGCCGGAACCGACGCCCCGGCGACGCTTCGCCCCACTCTGGACCAGCCCGCCTTCGAGCGCCTGCAGCGCGCGCGCCGCCGCTTCTCGTGGACGCTGACCGCCGCCATGCTGCTGGTCTATTTCGGCTTCATCCTCACGCTGGCGTTCCGCCCCGACCTGCTGGCCCGGCAACTGGTGCCGGGCCAGCCGATGAGCGTCGGCATCCCGGTCGGCTTCGGCATGTTCGCGTTCACGTTCGCGCTGGTGGCCATCTACGTGCATCGCACCAACACCGTCTACGACGGCATGATCGCGGCAATCCGCAACGGAGCGCAATCATGAGCCGCGCACCCGTCGCACCCGTCGCACTTGCCGCGCTCGCCACCCTCGCCACCCTCGCGGCGGCCGGCCCCGCGCTGGCGGCCACGCCGCCGGTGGGCCAGGGCATGAACGGCATCGCCATCGCGATGTTCGTGGCGTTCGTCGCCGCCACGCTCGCCATCACGCGCTGGGCCGCCCGGCGCAACCACAGCGTGGCCGACCACTACGCCGCCGGCGGCAGGATCACCGCCATGCAGAACGGCTGGGCGATCGCCGGCGACTACATGTCCGCCGCCTCGCTGCTCGGCATCTCCGCGCTGGTCTTCACCAGCGGCTACGACGGCCTGATCTACTCGATCGGGTTCCTGGCCAGTTGGCCGATCATCCTGTTCCTGATCGCCGAGCCGCTGCGCAACCTCGGGCGCTACACGCTGGCCGACGTGCTCTCCTACCGGCTCAGGCAGCGCCCGATCCGCGCGTTCTCGGCCTCCAGCTCGATGGTGATCGTGCTGCTGTACCTGGTCTCGCAGATGGTGGGGGCCGGCAAGCTGGTGGAACTGCTGTTCGGCTTCAACTACACCTCGGCGGTGGTGCTGGTCGGCGTGCTGATGGTGGTGTACGTGTTCTTCGGCGGCATGCTGGCCACCACCTGGATCCAGATCATCAAGGCGGCCCTGCTGCTGGCCGGCTGCGCGTTCATGGCCTTCATGGTCCTGAGCCGCTTCGGCTTCAGCCTCAACAGCCTGTTCGAGCAGGCCATCGCCGCGCACGGCAAACACGACGCCATCATGCGCCCCGGCGGCCTGGTCTCGGATCCGGTGTCGGCGGTCTCGCTCGGGCTGGCGCTGATCTTCGGCACGGCCGGCCTGCCGCACATCCTGATGCGCTTCTTCACGGTCAGCAACGTCAAGGCCGCGCGCAAGAGCGTGCTCTACGCCACCGGCATCGTCGGCATCGGCTACGCGCTGATCATCGTGATCGGCTTCGGCACCATCGCGCTCGTCGCGCGCGATCCGCTGTACCACGACAGCACCGGCGCCGTGACCGGCGGCGTCAACATGGTGGCGGTGCACCTGGCGCACGCGGTGGGCGGCAACGTGTTCCTGGGCTTCATCTGCGCGGTGGCGTTCTCGACCATCCTCGCGGTGGTGGCCGGGCTGACGCTGGCGGGCTCCTCCGCCATCTCGCACGACCTCTATGCCACGGTGATCCGCCAGGGCAAGGCGTCCGACCGCGAGGAGATGCGCGTCTCGCGCCTCACCACGCTGGTGCTGGGCGTGCTGTCGATCCTGCTGGCCATCCTGTTCGAGAAGCAGACCATCGCCTTCATCGTCAGCCTGACCTTCTCGATCGCCGCCAGCTCCAACTTCCCGGTGCTGCTGCTCTCGGTCTACTGGCGCGGCCTGACCACGCGCGGCGCGGTGGCCGGCGGCACGCTGGGGCTCGTCACCGCGGTCGTCCTCACGATCCTGAGCCCGACCGTCTGGGTGCAGGTGCTGGGCCACGGCGCGCCCATCTATCCCTACGAATATCCGGCGCTGTTCTCGATGCTGGTGGCGTTCGCCGGGATCTATGCGTTCTCCGTGACCGACCGCTCCGCGCGGGGCGCGTGGGAGCGCGACGCCTACCAGCACCAGCGCGTGGACTGCGAGCTGGGCATCGCCGGCAAGCCGGGCGCCTGAGCCGCGTCGCAAGCGGCGCCCCATGCGGCACCGCATGCCGCGGGGCGGGGAGCGCACCGGCGCGCGCGCCGCCCCGCCCTCTCGTTTATCGGGCGATTGGTAGAATCCGGACATCGCCCGCATGCGGGAACCGAGAGAGACAGCCATGGAGCCACGCGCCACCCCCACGCCGGACGAGGCCGCCGGCAAGGGCACCAGGCGGCTGCTGCCCGAGGAGCGGGAACAGCAGATCGTCGAGAAGGCCATCGAACACTTCACGCGCAACGGCTTCGGCGGCAGCACGCGCGAGCTGGCCCGCCAGATCGGCGTCACCCAGCCGCTGCTCTACCGCTACTTCGACAGCAAGGAAGCGCTGATCGACCGGGTCTACAACGAGGTGTTCCAGTGGCGCCCCGGCTGGGAGCGCCAGATCGCCGACCGCGCCACGCCGCTGGCCGAGCGGCTCCAGGCGTTCTACCTGGACTATGCCTCGGTCATCCTGCGCGAGGAATGGATCCGGCTGTTCATCTTTGCCGGCCTGACCCACGAGGGCATCAACAACAGATACCTCAGCAAGCTGCGCGGCAAGGTGTTCCTGCCGGTGCTGGCCGAGGTCCGCGAGGCGTTCGGCATCGCCGCCCCGCGCAACGCGGCGCAGACCGACGCCGAGATCGAGATGATCTGGAGCCTGCACGCGGCCATCTTCTATATCGGCGTGCGCAAGTGGGTCTATGGCCTGAAGGTGCCGGCCGACCTCGACGCGGTCATCCGCCAGCAGGTCGACATGTTCCTGCACGGCGCGCCCGCGGCAATGCGGGCGCTGCGGGCGGACTGAGCGCGCCGGGCTAGACCGCGGACACCCCGCCCGCGGCGCCGGCGCCGTCGAGGACCGGCGGCGCGGTGACGATGGAGCGCAGCGCCGGCTCGGCCGGCCGCAGCTTCGACAGATCGGGCAGCGGCCGGCGCAGCGCCGCCGAGCCGGCGAACGCCTGCTCCATCGCGTGCGCCGCGCCCAGCGTGTGGTGGTCGGCGCGGAAGCGGCCCACCACCTGCAGGCCGAACGGCATGCCGGCGTGGTCCAGCCCGCACGGCAGGCTGATGGCCGGGTGCGTGGTCAGCGTGACCACGTAGGTGGGCGCCAGCCAGCGGTAGTAGTTCTCCTGCGGCTCGCCGTTGATGGTCTCGGCGTACAGCTGGGTCCACGGGAACGGCGACACCGGCGTGGTCGGCGACAGGATCACGTCGTAGTCCTCGAACGCGGCCTGGAACCGGCCCAGGATGCGGGTCTGCTCGGCCTGCGCCCATGCCGACTCCACCAGCGACATCTTCGCGCCCATCTCGTAGTTGGCGCGCGTGTTCGGGCCCAGGCTGGCGGGGTCGCGCTGGTAGGCCTCGTGCATGCCGGCCACGAAGCTCTCGGCGCGCAGCACGTCGAAGCAGCGGTGCGCCTCGCCCAGCTCGAACTTCACCTCGTCGCAACTGCGGAACAGATGCCGCATCGCGGCGATCTTGGCGCGGAACACCTTGCGGATGTCGTCGTCCACGGCGCACACGCCGAAGTCCTCGGTCCAGCCCACGCGCAGCGAGCCCAGGTCGACGTGGCGCGGCAGCAGGAACGAGAGCGGATCCAGCGCATAAGTGAGCGGGTCGCCGGCCGACAGGCCCGCCGAGGCGGCCAGTTGCAGGCAGGCATCGGCCACCGTGCGGCCCATCGGCCCGACCACCGAGATCGGCGTCCAGCCCAGCAGCTTGCGCGAGCTGGGCACCACGCCCGGCGACGGGCGAAAACCCACCACGCCGCATTTGGCGGCCGGGATGCGCAGCGAGCCGCCGGTGTCCGAGCCGGTGCACACGGGCAGCATGTCGGCGGCCAGCGCCGCGGCCGAGCCGCCCGACGAGCCGCCCGTGTTCAGGTTGGGGTTGAACGGGTTGCCGGTGGCGCCCCACACCACGTTGCGCGAATTGGCGCCGGCGCCCATCTCGGGCACGTTGGTCTTGCCCGCGACGATGGCGCCGGCCGCGCGCAGGCGCGCCACCAGCACGTTGTCCTGCGCGGGCACGTTGGCGCGGTAGAGCGGCGAGCCGTAGGTGGTGAGCAGGCCGGCGGTGGCTTCCAGGTCCTTCACGCCCAGCGGCAGGCCGTGCAGCAGGCCAAGCGCGTCGCCGCGCATGACCGCCTGCTCGGCGGCGCGGGCCTCGCCGCGCGCGCGCTCGAAGCAGGTGGCGGTGACCGCGTTGATGAGCGGGTTGACCGCCTCGATGCGGTCGATGCAGGCGTCCAGCAGTTCGACGGGCGAGAGTTCCTTGCTGCCGATCAGGCGGCGCAGGGCAACGGCGGATTGGGAGAGCAAGGCGTGGTGCTGGTTCATGGCGGCGTTCCGGATGCGGTGGATCGAAGCGGGTGAGGCGAATCGGGTAAGGCGAATCGGATGAGGCGAATCGGATGAGGCGGCGCGGATCAGCGGCTGAGCCCGCGCGCCGCCACCGGCCACACGCCGGCGACGGCCTGCCCGCGGATGCAGACGATGTCATCGTACAGATTGAGCGTGGGATCGCAATGGCCGGGCACCAGCAGCAACTGGCTGCCAAGCTCCGGCAGCGCCGCGGCGCCAGCGCCGGCGCGCGGCTCGACGATACCGTGCTCGTCGTTGGCGGCCACGTAGTCGAGCGTGGCGCTGCGCCCTTGCGGCCCCCACACCTGCGGCAGGCCGGAGTCCACCGCCATCGACTTCAGGCCCGCGTCCACCACCACGCGCGGCGCGGCGCCGTCCGCGCCGGCCACGCTCATGACCGTGCTGGCGATGAACAGGCTATGCGCGAAGCGCGGTTCGCCGCGGTATTCGTTGCGGCCGTAGTCGCCGTCCATGAAGACGTAGGAGCCGGGCTGAAGCTCGGTGTAGACGCCGCCGGCCAGGTCGAACTCCACGCTGCCGCTACCGCCGCCGGTGACCGTCTCGCAGGCCACGCCGGCCTCGGCCAGCGCCGCCACCACGGCCGCGGCGCGGCTGGCCGCCTCGGCCGCCGCCCGCTTGCGCGCGGCGTATTCGCGCACGTGCTGCATGCCGCCCTGGTAGGCCTGCAGGCCGCGGAACGCCAGCGGCGCATGGGCCTGGATGGCCCGCACCAGATCCAGCGCGGCGCCAGCGTCGGCCACGCCGCAGCGCCCCTGCCCGATGTCGATCTCGACGAACACGCCGATGGCGCTGCCGGCCTGCGCGGCCGCCGCGGCCAGCTCCGCCACCTGGCGCGCGTCGTCCACGCACACGCTCATGCGCGCGTGGCGGGCAAGCCGCGCCAGCAGCGCGGCCTTGGCCGGCCCGGCGATCTCGTTGCTGATGTGGATGTCGGTGACGCCCGCCTGCACGAACGGCAGCGCCTCGCTGACCTTCTGGCAGCAGATGCCCACCGCGCCGCGCGCGATCTGCGCCAGCGCGATGGCCGGCGTCTTGTGGGCCTTGGCGTGCGGGCGCAGCTTCACGCCGGCGCGGTCGGCGGCCTGCTGCATGCGCTCCAGGTTGCGCTCGAACACGTCGAGGTCGAGCACCAGCGCGGGCGTGTCGATGGCGCCGGCGGGCTGGCCGGCGGCTGCCGCGGGGGCCAGCCGCAGCGCCGCGGCGGCAAGGGAAGTGGTCATGGCGTGCCTGTCTCGTGGTGCGGGTCTTGTGGCGGCAATGCGTTGGCGGCGGCGGCGCGCCGCGCCGGCCCGGCCTCAGTCGGCATGGATGTTGGCGCGCTGGGCGATGGCGCGCATGGTCGGCAGCTCTTTGGTGATCAGCGCGGTCACCGCGGCGCCGTTGGCGTAGGCCGGCTCGAAGCCGTTGTCCAGCAGCTTCTTCTTGGTTTCCGGATCGGCCATGGTCGCGGCCAGCGCCTTCTCCAGCCTGGCCTTGACGTCGGCCGGCAGGCCGCGCGGCGCCACCACGGCGATCCACGTGTCCATGTCGATGCCGGCATAGCCGGCTTCGGCGGCGGTGGGCACGTCGGGCAGCAGCGTCGAACGCTTTGCCGTGGTCACGGCGATGGCCTTCACCTTGCCCGACTTCACCTGCGGGATGGCCGCGGACACCGTGTCCATCGAGAACGGGATCTGCCCGCCGATCAGGTCGGTCATGGCCGGCGAGCTGCCCTTGTAGGGCACATGCAGCATCTTCACGCCCATGCCGTTGAGCAGCATCTCGCCGGCGAACTGGGCCGTGGAGCCGGTGCCGAACGAGCCATACGAATACTTGTCCGGCGCGGCCTTCAGCGCGGCGGCCAGTTGCTTGAGGTTGCTGATGGGCTGGTCGCGGTTGGCCAGCAGGATCAGGCCGGTGCGGCCGGTCAGGCCGATCGGCTCGAAGCTCTTGAGCGGGTCATACGGCAGCCTCGCGTTGATGGCCGGGTTCACGGTGAAGGTGGTGCCCGAGCTCACCAGCAGCGTGTAGCCATCGGGCGCGGCCTTGGCCACGTAGCCCGCGCCGACGATGGTGCCGGCGCCAGGGCGGTTGTCGATCACCACCGACTGGCCCAGCTGGTCGCCCATTTTCTTGGCCAGCAGGCGGCCGACGATGTCGGTCGCGCCGCCCGGCGGGAACGGCACCACCATCTGCAGCGGATGCGACGGAAACGTATCGGCCAGGACGTTGCCGGCCGTGGCGGCCAGGCAGGCGGCGGCCAGCGTGGCGAGCGGGAAGGATCGGATTAGCATGATGGTCATTCTCCTGCTGGGCAGAGGCCGCCGGCCCGGTGGCCGGCATGCGTGCCAGGATGGATCGGTGTGTCTGGCGGGCTGTCGTGCTGTGGTGCTGTGGTGCTGTCGGGCTGTTGTGTTGGAATGTGGTGCCCTGCGTGGCGGCCGGCTCAGCCCGCGAGCGCGGCCGCGCGCGCCAGGAAGCCATCGTATTCCGCGGGCGGCACGAACAGGCCGCCCGTGGTCCAGACCAGGTGCGTGGCCTGCGCCATCCGTCCGGCCAGGCCGTGCCGCGCCAGGTAGTCGCGCCCGGCGTCGGTCTCGCACAGCATGCGCGGGCCGCCGAAGCCGGCCGCGGCCGACGGCTCGATGCGCAGCCCCTCGGTGCGCAGCAGCCGGGCCAGATCCACGAACAGCGTCTCGTCGGCGACCGTGAACACGCCCGACAGCAGCGGCGCCATCACGGCCGCCGCCAGCTCGGACGCGCGCGGCACGGCCAGCCCATCGGCTTCGGTGCGGTTGGTCAGGCCGAAGTCATAGACCGACGGATTGCCCGCGCCGGCCAGCATCTGCACCAGGAAGCACGGCGACTGCACCGGCTCGGCGAAGAAGCAATGCACGTGCGGGCCGAACAACTGGCGCATGCCGAAGGTGATGCCGGCCGGCGCGCCGCCCACGCCACAAGGCAGGTAGACGAACAGCGGATGCGCGGCGTCCACGCGGACGGCGGCGGCGGCCAGCTGATCGCGCAGGTGCAGCGCCGCGGCGCTGTAGCCCAGCAGCAGCGACAGCGAGCGCTCGTCGTCGACGAAGTACGCGAACGCGTCCTGCTCCGCCTGGCGGCGGCCGGCGGCCACGGCCTGCTCATAGTCGCCGGCATGCTCCACCACTTCCACGCCGCGGTCGCGCAGGCGCGCCTTCTTCCATGCCTTGGCATCCGACGACATATGCACCACCGCGCGGAAACCCAGCGCCGCGGCCATCACGCCGATGCTCAGCCCCAGGTTGCCGGTGGAACCCACCGCCACCTGGTAGCGCCCGAACAGCGCGCGCGCGGCCGGTTCGCCGAGCGCCAGATAGTCGCCGGGCTGGTCCTGCCCGGCGCGGATCAGGCCGTGGCGCAGCGCCAGGCGCTCGGCGAATTCCAGCACCTCGTGGATGCCGCCGCGCGCCTTGATGGAGCCGGCCACCGGCAGCCCGTGGTCGCCCTTCACCAACAGACGCCCGTGCGCCGCGTCCAGCCCCAGGCTGCGCTGCATGGCCGGCACCGCGACGATTTCCGATTCGATCACGCCGTGCGTGGCGGCCAGTTCCGGGAACAGCCGCGCCAGCAGCGGCGCGAAGCGGCGGAACCGCGCCTGCGCCGAGGTGACGTCAGCGAGACTAATGCTGCGCTGCCCCGCCGCCTGGGTCTCGGGCGGCGTCTCCACACGGTGCGGGTTGCACCACAACAAGGGCGTGGCCGCGCCCAGCGCGGCCCGCAGGGACGCGGGCTGGCTGGCGGCGGGCGGCTGGTGTTGGCTGGAAGTCGGCTGGTTCATTGTCTCGGGCTTGTCTCAGTGTGGGGTACGCCGGTGGCGGCGGAAGCCGGCGGGGCTTCCCGGATGGCTCCATTGTTGGATTTCCCCGGCCCGCCCGCAAACGGTTTATATTAGTCAGCACATTAGTATGGCTAATGGCTAGAGGGGCGATGCACCATCGCCATGCATGCCGGGCCAAGGCCCGGGCCGCCGTCCAACACCGCCAGATCGTCAGACCGCCAGACCGCCATGAGCGCCCTGCTTTCCTCCTCCGTCCTCAGCTGGCTGCGCTGCTTCGAAGCCTCCGCGCGCCATTGCAACTTCACGCGCGCGGCCGGCGAGCTGTGCATCACGCAGGGCGCGGTCAGCCAGCAGGTGAAGCAGCTCGAACAATGGATGGCGCGGCCGCTGTTCATCCGGACCCCGCGCGCGCTGGTGCTCACGCCCGAGGGCGAGCGGCTGCGCTTCGTGCTGCGCGAGTCGTTCCAGGCCATCGAGAGCACCCTCACCCAGCTGCGCAAGCCGCGCGAAAGCGGGCCCATCGCGCTGAGCTGCGCGCCGTCCTTCGCCATGCGCTGGCTCACGCCGCGGCTGGGCGACTTCTTCCGCGACCACCCCGAGGTGGGGCTGCGGGTCTATGGCGAGTTCCACACGCTCGACAGCACCCGCATGGTGCGCGACGGCATCGACGCCGCCGTGCGCTTCGACCTCGGCGTCTATGAAGACCTGAAGGCCGGGCTGTTCCTCGACGAATGGCTGCTGCCGGTGGCCAGCCCGGCCTTCGTCGCCGCGCATCCCGAGCTGCGCGCGCCGCAAGACCTGAAAGGCGCGTGGCTGCTGCACGACGTCAGCCCGTGGGAGGGCGCGGACACCTTCGCCGAATGGGAACACTGGCTGCGCCAGGCCGGCGTTGCCGTGGACAACCCCGGCGCGGGGCAATGCTTCAACCTCTCGCAGCTGGCCATCGGCGCGGCGCTGGCCGGCCAGGGCGTGGCGCTGGGCCGCTCGGCGCTGGTGCTGGAAGACCTCGCCGCCGGGCGGCTGGTCGAGCCGTTCCGCCTGCGCGTGCGCTCGCAGGCTTCCTACTACTTCGTCTCGGCGCACGGGCAGACGCCGCAGATCGCCACCGTGGAGCACTGGCTGACCGCCGAGGCCCTGCGCTTCGATGCGCAGCGGGTCAAGGTGCTGGGCGCGGGCGTGGCGCGCGGCGGCGCCTGAGCGCTCGCGCGGCCCGGCGCGCGCCGGGCCGGCCCATTTTCCATTGCGCGGCGCACCACAACCGTGCCGCCGTCCCCAATATCGCGTCGGTTGCGGGGTGGAACGGTCCGCTCCGGCACCAGCCTCGGCCATCCACCGGGCCCAGCCGCTGGCACGCATGTTGCATCACGGCATTCAAGTAACTTGAATTTTGCGGATCATGGGAATACTTTCGTTCAAGTCACTTGAAGACCAATCCAGCCGGCCGTCGCCGGCTATCTGCCCGAGGGGATGAGGATGCGTAGGAAGAACACCGTAGTGGCCGCCGCCATGCTGGCGGCGTCGGCAGGACTGGCGCTGGGGTCGGCGCCGGCCGCCGCCAAGGACGTGGTCAAGATCGCCTTCGTGGGGCCGCTCACGGGCGGGGTCTCGGCCATCGGCCTGGGCGGCCGCAATTCCGCCGACCTGGCGGTGCGCCTGCGCAATGCGGATCCGAAGTCCAGGTACACCTACGAGCTGGTCACGCAGGACGACGAATGCCGCCCCAACGTGGGCGTGCAGGTGGCCACCAAGATCGCCGCGGACCGCAGCATCGTGGCCGGCGTCACGCATTTCTGCTCGGCCGTGGCGATGGGCACGGTGGGCGTGTACAACCGCTTCCAGCTGCCGGTGGTGGTGTGGGGCGCGGTGCTGCCCGACGTGACCTACGGCAACGACTTCAAGGAGATCCACCGCGTCAACGGCACGATGATCAACCAGAGCGACGTGGCCGCCAAGTTCATGACCGGGCTGGGCTACAAGAAGTGGGCGATCATCCATGACACCACCGACTACGGCAAGGGCCACAACAAGTACTTCAGCGAGTTCCTCAAGAAGGACGGCGGCACCGTGGTGGGCACCTTCGGCGTGACCGCCGACCAGCAGGACTTCACCACCGAACTGACCAAGATCCGCGAGCTGAAGCCGGACGTGGTGTACTTCGGCGGCCTGACGCCGCTCGGCGTGCGCATCCGCACGCAGATGGAGAAGCTGGGCATCAAGGCGCAGTTCGAGGGCACCTCGGGCATCAAGGCCGATGCCTACATCCAGGGCGCGGGCAAGGACCTGGCCGAAGGCTCGCTGGCCTTCATCGAAGGCGCGCCGTGGGAGAAGCTGCCCGGCGGCCTGTTCTTCCAGGGCAAGTACTCGCAGCAGAAATACAGCGATCCGCCCGAAGCCTACGGCCCGTTCGCGTTCGCCGCGGCCAACCTGATCATGGATGCGGTGGAGAAGGTCGGCCCGGACCGCAAGAAGGTGCGCGACACGCTCAACGCCACCAAGGACGTGGACACCATCGTCGGCAAGGTGACCTTCGACGATCACCGCCAGAACATCGTGCCGCTGGTGACCAAGTACGTGGTCGAGGACGGCAAGTGGGTGATCTGGGAAGACAGCGCCTACGGCAAGGGCAAGAAGAAGCTGGCCGGCCTGTAACCTCCGCCCCGCCTGCCGCGCCGCGCCGCGCCCCGCGGCGCGGCGGCGCACCGTCATCCTGTCGCGGCCGCTGGCGCCGCAAGACGCGCCATCCATTGACGCGGAGAATCCATGAGTGTGATTGCCCAATATGTGTTCAACGGCCTGATGCTCGGCATGATCTATGCCATGGTCGCCGTTGGATTCACGCTGTTCTTCGGCGTGCTCGACGTCATCAAGTTCTCCCACGGCGACACGCTGATGGTGGGCGCCTTCGCCGGCCTGGCGGCGTCCGCCGGCGTGCTGATGCTCGGCATCGAATCGCCGTGGATCCAGCTGCTCGCCGTGGTGGCGTGCGCGGTCGGCGTGACCGGCCTGCTCGGCGCCGGCATCGCGCGCTTCCTGATCCTGCCGCTGCGCAAGGCGCCGCCGCTGAACACGCTGCTGGCCACGCTGATGCTCGGCACGGTGATGCGCGAATGCGTGCGCCTGTTCTATCCGGACGGCTCCAACCCGAAGCCGTTCCCGCGCCTGCTGCCGTCGGCCTCGGTCGAGCTGGGCAGCCTGTCGCTGCGGGCCGACAACCTGATCCTGCTGGCCACCGGCATCGCCATCACCGCCGGCGTGCACCTGCTGATCACGCGCACGCGCTTCGGCATGGCGATCCGCGCGGTGGCCCAGGACGGCGAGACCGCGCGGCTGATGGGCATCGACTTCGAGGCCGTGGTGCTGCTCACGTTCGCGCTCGGCTCCGCGATGGCGGCGCTGGCCGGCGTCATGAACGGCCTGTACTACAACGAGATCAACTTCAACGTGGGCCTGCTGCTCGGCGTGATCGGCTTCGCCGCGGCCATCCTGGGCGGGCTGGGCAACATCTACGGGGCGATCCTGGGCGGCTTCCTGTTCGCCGCGCTGCAAGTGATCGGCAGCGCCACGCTGCCGGCGCTGATCCCGGACATCCCGAGCGCGTACAAGGACGTGTTCGCGTTTGCCGTGGTGATCGTGCTGATGGCGTTCAAGCCGACCGGGCTGATCGCCGAGAAATCCAGTGAACGGGTCTGAGGCCGCGGGGAAACCAATACCATGAACCAATCAACCATCCCGATGCGCGCACCGGCCGCGGTGCTGGCCGCGGCGGCCATCGCCATCACGGTCTACCTGTGGCTGTTCCTGCATGCGGAATCGCAGTTGAGCGTGGCCATCCTGCTGGCGGTGGCGCTGGCCGCGGTGGTGGCCGGCCGCCGGCTC
>NZ_AQPL01000262.1:0-26325 GCF_000395345.1 Cupriavidus sp. WS
CCCGCCGCATCGAGGCCGCCGGCCTCGGCCGGCCCGGCCTGGCGCGCCTGTGGGCGGCGGGCGGCGCGCTGGCGCTGATCGCGGCGTTCTACGACACGCACTTCGCGCTGCTGATGATCTGCACCGTGCTGCTGTACACCACCGCATGCCTGGGGCTGACGCTGCAGTTCGGCTTCTCGGGCGTGGCCAACTTCGCGGGCGCGGCGTTCTTCGGCATCGGCAGCTACGCCACCGCGGTGCTGGCCACGCACAGCGGCCTGCCGCACCTGCTGATCGTCGTCATCTCCGGCGTGATCGCGGCGCTGGTGGGCTCGCTGCTGATCGCGCCGGTGCTGCGCACGCGCGGCCACTACGCGGCGCTGGTCACGATCGCCTTCGGCATCCTGTTCAAGACCTTCATCGAGGTCAACGACGTGCTGGGCGGCCCGCAGGGGCTGCAGGTGCCGGGCATGCGCCTGTTCGGCTACGCCCTCAACGACGGCTTCACCGTGTTCGGCGCGGACGTCTCGTTCTACCTCAGCTATGCCCTGCTCAGCCTGGGCATGTGCGGCGGCGTGTTCGTCGTCGTCAAGGCGCTGGAGCGCTCGTGGGTAGGCCTGGCCATGGACGTGGTGCGCACCGACGAGACCGCCGCGGCCACCTTCGGCCTGCACATCGCGCGCTGGAAGGTGGTGGCCTTCATGCTCGGCAACTTCTTCGCCGGCATCGCCGGCAGCGTGTACGGCATGGTCACCGGCTTCGTGGCGCCCAACAACTTCACGTTCTCGGATTCGCTGCTGATGCTGTCCATCGTGATCCTGGGCGGGCTGGGCAACGCGGTCGGCCTGGTGCCCGCCGCCATCATCGTGCTGGTGCTGCCGGAGAAGCTGCAGTTCATCCAGGAATACCGCTTCCTGTTCTACGCGGCGCTGGTGATCGCCATCCTGCTGTTCCGCCCGGCCGGGCTGATGCCGCGCAAGACGCGCCTGTTCTTTGCCGGGGAGGCTTCGCGATGAGCAACGACGACAACCGCGGCGCCGGCGCCAGCGACGGCGTCATGGTGGACGTGCGCGGCCTGACCATGCGCTTCGGCGGCCTGACCGCGCTCGACAGCCTCGACATGCGCATCCGCGAAGGCGAGATCCTCGGGCTGCTGGGCCCCAACGGCTCGGGCAAGACCACCTTCTTCAACGTGCTGACCGGGCTCTACAAGGCCAGCGGCGGCTCGATCCGCTACCGCGGCGCGGAGGTCGTCGGCCAGTCGCCGCAGGACATCTACCGCAGCGGCGTGGCGCGCACGTTCCAGCGCTCGCGCCTGTCGCTGCCGCTGACGGTGTTCGACAACATCGTGATCGGCGACTACCAGCACATGCGCCACGGGCTGGTCTTCAACCTGTTCCGCCGCAAGGCCTTCCGCGCCGAATACGATGCCTACGTGGACAAGGTCAAGGGCCTGCTGGAGATCTTCAGCCCGCCGCTGGTGGCGCGCCTGTTCGAGCCGGTGGAGACCTTCACCATGATCGACCGGCGCCGCATCGAGGTGTGCCGCGCGCTGATGAGCCAGCCGCGCCTGCTGCTGCTCGACGAGCCCTCCGCCGGCATGACGCACGACGAGACCCACGAACTGATGAACGACATCCTGGATGTGCGCGGCAAGCTGCGGAACCTCTCGGTGGTGCTGATCGAGCACGAGATGAACGTGATCGAGCGCATCACCGACCGCTGCGTGGTGCTGAACTACGGCAAGAAGATCGCCGAGGGCACCTACGCCGAGATCACGGCGGACCCCGACGTGCAGACGGCCTATCTTGGGGAGGAAGCGGCATGAGCACGCTGAGCGTGAAGGGCCTGAGCACCGGCTACGACAAGGTCAACGTGCTGCACGACGTGTCGATCGAGGTGGCGCCGGGCAAGATCACCTGCATCCTGGGCGCCAACGGCGCCGGCAAGAGCACGCTGATCCGCGCCATCCTGGGGCTGACGCCGCCGCGCCAGGGACAGATCCTGTGGGACGGCCGCGACCTCGCCGGGGAGAAGACCCACAAGATCATCGCCCGCGGCATTTCGTGCATCCCCGAGGGGCGCAAGATATTCCCGCGCATGACGGTGGCCGAGAACCTGGCGCTGGGCGCGTTCCTGGTGCACGACGCGCCGCTGGTGCGCGAGCGGCTCGGCAAGGTCTACGACATCTTCCCGCGCCTCAAGGAGCGCGCCGCGCAACTGGCCGGCACCATGTCCGGCGGCGAGCAGGCAATGGTGTCGATCGGGCGCGGGCTGATGGCCGAGCCCAGGCTGCTGGTGATCGACGAGCCCTCGCTGGGACTGTCGCCGCTGTACGTGAAGGAGAATTTCAAGGTCATCAAGCAGATCAACGCGCTCGGCATCACCGTGCTGCTGGTGGAGCAGAACGCGCGCCAGACGCTGGCGATCTCGCACTACGGCTATGTGCTGTCGCAGGGCCGCGTGGTGGCGCAGGGCACGGCCGAGGCGCTGTCCGCCAACGATGAAGTCCGCTCGGCCTATTTCGGCTGAGCGCCCGAGCCAGAGGAGAAACCCGGCAATGAACGATTTCCTGACCCTTCCCGTGCGCGAGCTGGCGGCCCGCATCGCGCGGCGCGAGCTGAGCGCGCAAGCGGTGGCGCGCGCCTGCATCGAGCGCATCGAGGCGGCCGAGGCCGGCGTCCTGGCCTGGCAGTATTTCGACGCCGGCCAGGCGCTGGCGCAGGCGCGCCTGCTCGACGCCGCGCCGGCCGCCGGCGCGCTGCAGGGCGTGCCGCTCGGCGTCAAGGACCTGATGGACACCGCCGACATGCCCACCACCTATGGCTCGCCCATCTACGCCGCGCACCGCCCGGCGGTGGACGCCGCCTGCGTGGCCGCCGCGCGCGCGGCCGGCGCGCTGGTGATGGGCAAGACCGTCACCACCGAGTTCGCCACCTTCCAGCCCGGCCCCACGCGCAATCCGCGCGCGCCCGCCGAGGCGCCGCGCACGCCGGGCGGCTCGTCCAGCGGCTCGGCCGCCGCGGTGGCCGCGGGCATGGTGCCGCTGGCGTTCGGCACGCAGACCGCCGGCTCGATCATCCGCCCGGCCGCCTATTGCGGCGTGGTCGGCTACAAACCCACCTACGGCACGCTGCCGGGCGCCGGCGTCAAGCCGCTGGCGCCGAGCCTGGATACCGTGGGCGTGCTGGCCCGCACGGTCGACGACGCGGCCTTCTTCATCGGCACGCTGGCGCGCCTGCCGCTCGCCCCGGCCGAAACGCCGGCGCCGGCGCGGCTGCGCGTGGGCATCTGCCGCACGCCGCACTGGGCGCGCGCCAGCGAGGACAGCCGCCGCGCGCTGGCGGACGCCGCGCGCGTGCTCGAGGCGCAGGGCGCCACGGTGGGCGAGCTGGCGATGCCGGACGCCTTCGCGCGCCTGACCCAGGCGCAGATCGACATCATGGCCTACGAGGCCGCCGCCGCCTTCGTGCCGGAGCAGCGCGCGCGCGCCGCGGACTTCAGCGCCGGCTTCGCCGCGCTGCTGGCCACCGGCCAGGGCATCGGCGGCGAGCACTATTTCGCCGCGCAGGCGCTGGCCGCCGAGGCGCGCCACGCGTTCGCGGCGGCGTTCGGCGAGTTCGACGTGGTGCTCGCGCCCAGCGCCGAGGGCGAGGCGCCGGCCGGCCTGGGCGCCACCGGCGACCCGATCTTCAACCGCATGTGGACGCTGCTCGGCAACCCCTGCGTGCACGTGCCCACCGGCACCGGCGCGCACGGCATGCCGGTCGGCGTGACGCTGGTCGGCCCGTGCCGCGGCGACGCGCAGGTGCTGGCCGCCGCGCACGCGCTCGAGCGCGGCGTGGCGTGAGCCGCCGCGGCGCGCACGCGAACCCCTTTCCAGGAGCACCGTTTTGACCTTTCAGGAACAACAAGCCGCCGAGCGCGCGCAGGACCATATCGACAGCGCGCGGCTGCAGGACGCCATCGCCGCGCTGGCCGCGTTCGGCGGGCGCGGCGATGGCGGCGTCTCGCGCGAGGCGCTCACCGGGGTCGACCTGGCCGCGCGCCGCCACCTGATCGAGCGCGCCCGCGCGCTCGGCTGCGAGGTGAGCACGGACGACTGCGCCAACCTGTTCTTCCGCCGCGCCGGCAGCGCCGACCTGCCGCCGGTGCTGACCGGCAGCCATGCCGACACCCAGCCGGTGGGCGGCAAGCTCGACGGCGCCTATGGCGTGCTGGCCGGCCTCGAAGTGATCGCCGCGCTCAACGACGCCGGCATCCGCACGCCGCGCCCGATCGAGGTCGTGGCCTGGACCAACGAGGAAGGCAGCCGCTTCGGCCCCGGCGCGATGGGCTCCAGCGCCTTCGTCGACCCCGCCTGCCTGCCGGCCTACCGCGACGCGGTCGACGGCGCCGGCGTGCGCTTCGGCGATGCGCTGGACGCGGCGCTGGCCGCCGCGCCCGACGTGCCGCGCCGCCCCATGCGGCAGCCGATGTCGGCCTGCGTGGAGCTGCACATCGAGCAAGGCCCGGTGCTGGAGCGCGCGGCCGTGCCGCTGGGCGTGGTCACCGGCATACAGAGCGTGCGCTGGTACCGCGTGACGTGCGCCGGCATGATGGGCCACGCCGGCACCACGCCGATGGGCGAGCGCAGCGACGCGATGGCCACCGCGGTGGCCGTCGCGCAGCAGTTGTACGCGTTCGCGGCGACCGGCTCGGGCGCCCCCGCCGGCACCGAGCTGCGCCTCACGCTGGGCCGCTGGCAGGTCACGCCGAACTCCGTGAACACGATTCCCGGCGCGGTAGAATTCACGATCGACGCGCGCTGCGTGGACGAGGCGGTGCTGGAGCGCTTCGAGGCCGCGCTCGGCGAAATCGCCGCGCGGCAGGGCGGCAAGGTCGGCGGCAAGGTCGGCTTCACGTGCTTTTTCCGCCGGCCGCCGACGCTGTTCCCGCCGGCGATGCTGGCGCTGGTGAGCCAGGCCTGCGAGCGGGCCAGCGCGCAGGCCTGGCTGCCGGCGCCGCTGCGGCTGACCTCCGGCGCGTTCCACGATGCCATGTACCTGGCCGGGCATTGTCCGACCGCCATGATCTTCGTGCCCAGCGAGCGCGGCATCAGCCACAACGCGGCCGAGGCGACCGCGCCGCACGACCTGTTCCTCGGCGCGCAGGCGCTGGCCTACACCGTGGCCGCGCTGGCGCACCGGTAACCCACGCGGCGGGCAGCCGGGAAGCTGCCCGCTTCCCTTCATTCCTGGACGGACCTGGACGGATCGAATTGAAAGCGAAGAACGCACAGCCGGCCAAGGCGGCGCCCGCCGCCAAGGCAAAGCCGGCGGCCAAGGCCGCGCCGAAGGCAACGCGCGCAGCCGCGTCCCCCTCGCCTGCCTCGCCCGCCTCCACGCTCGGCCTGCAGCTGCGCCACGCCCGCCTGGTGGCCGGCTACACGCTGCTGCAGCTGTCGCAGAAGGCGGGCTGCTCGGAGAGCCTGATCTCCAAGCTGGAGCGCGGCCACGCCACGCCGTCGTTCGCCATGCTGCACCGGCTGGCGGTGGCGCTCGACACCAACATCGCGGCGCTCACCAGCGACGAGGCGCCCGGCGAGAACCCCATCCTGCGGCGCGGCGAGCGCTCGGTCATCAAGGCCGGCGGCATCGCGCTGGAGCGGCTGGTGCTGCCCAAGCGCGGCGGGCTGCTGCAGGCGAACATCCACATCGTGTCGCCGGGCGAATCCAGCGACGGCCAGATCGAGCACGTGGGCGAGGAAGTCGGCTACGTGCTCGAAGGCGTGCTGGAACTGATGCTGGGCGACGTCACCTACACCATCGGCGCCGGCGACGCCTTCACGTTTCCCAGCAGCGTGCCGCACGGGTACCGCAACATCGGCACGGACGTGGCCAAGGTGCTGTGGGTCAATTCCCCGGCGACGTTCTGACCCGCGCGGCGCCCGGATCCGTTTTGATGCGGCGTCTTACTCGAACGGCTGCGGCCGCCGGGTGGCATCGCTCGACGGCGGCAGCACCGGCAGCGTCAGCCTGGGCTGGTCGCCGGTCAGCGTCTTGAGGAAGGCCACGATGTCGGCGTTCTCCTGCGCCGTGAACTTGCGCCCGAGCTGCAGGCGCCCCATGGTGTCGACCGCCTCGCCCAGCGTGTCGGCCGCGCCGTCGTGGAAGTACGGATAGGTCAGCGCGACGTTGCGCAGCGTGGGCACCTTGAAGTTGAAGCGGTCGGCGTCGCGCCCGGTGACCGCATAGCGGCCCTCGGCCGGGTTGGCGGTCTTGTAGGGCTCCACCAGCCCCATTTTCTGGAACGAGTTGCCGCCGAGATTGGGGCCGTTGTGGCATGCCACGCAGCCCGCGCTCTTGAACAACTGGTAGCCGCGCAGCTCCTGCGCGTCGATGGCGGTCTTGTTCCCCTTCAGCCATTTGTCGAAGCGCGCGTTGGGCGTGACCAGCGTGCCCTCGAACGCCGCGATGGCCGCGGTCACTTCCTCGATGGTGAGCTTGTCGTTGCCGAACACCTGGCGGAACTCCGTCACGTATTGCGGGATGGACTTCAGCATGTCCACCGCCAGCTCGTGCGAAAACGCCATCTCGCCGGGGTTGGCGATCGGGCCGCCGGCCTGCGCCTGCAGGTCCTTGGCGCGGCCGTCCCAGAACTGGGCGAGGTTCAGGCTGGAATTGAGCACCGTGGGCGAATTGATCGGGCCTTTCTGCCACTTGTCGCCGATCGAGGTCTTGAGATTGTCCGAGCCGCCCATGCTCAGGTTGTGGCATGAGTTGCAGGAGATGAAGCCCGAGCGCGACAGCCGCGGATCGAACCAGAGCTTCTCGCCGAGCAGGACCTTGGCCGGCTCGGTGACCCTGGCGGCGGAAACGGGTTGCACGGGCTCCTGCGCCGCCTGCGCCGCCGCGTGCGCGGCGCCCGACAGCAGCACGAAGGCCAGACCTGGTACACCCCGGACGAACGAATTCTGGAAAAACCGTTTCATGGAGGACTCCGTTTTCTTGTTCTTGAACAGGAGACGCCACCGGGATGAGACAAAGCGGCGGTGCCGCCGGAATCCGCCCGAGGGTGCCTCTTATCGACATGCGCCTGAGAAGCGTATCGATTAGGCACCGGCGGCCATCGGCGAGTCTTGATGCCAGTCAAGAAATATCCTAGGGCATGCCGCGGCCCGACCGGCGCGGCGCGCGCGCCACCCTGCCCGCGCCCTTCGTCCACGGCCGCCCTCCACGGCCTTTGATTTGTCGCGGCCGTTTCACTATGCTTCGCGTCGCGGGACGAAAACCGCCGGCCCGGCACGCCCCCTCCCCCCCGCATGGAACAGCCCCGCATGCCCGACGAACCACGCCCTGCCATGCCCGACGCCCCCACCCCCGCCTCCGCGCGGGGCTGGCTCAACCGCACCGTCGCCGGCGCGGGGATGACCAGCGCGCTGGGCGACTTCTGCTACGAGACCACCACGGTGATCCTGCCCGGCTTCCTGGCCGTGCTGGGCATTCCGGCGGCGGCGTTGGGCCTCATCGAGGGCATCGCCGATGCCGTCGCCAGCTTCACCAAGATGGTGTCGGGCCATATCGCGGACCGGCTCGGCCACCGCAAGCGCCTCGTGCTGATCGGCTACGCGCTCACGCCGGCCGGCCAGGTGCTGATCGCCCTCGCGGCGGGATGGCCGCTGCTGCTGCTCGGGCGGCTGGTGTCGTGGTTCGGCAAGGGCCTGCGCGGCCCGCTGCGCGATGCCATCGTGATCCAGGCGGTCAGCGCGCAGGCGCGCGGCCGCGCGTTCGGCTTCCACCGCGCGGTGGATACCGTCGGCGCGGTCGTCGGCCCGCTGCTGGGCGTGGCGGTACTGGGGTGGGCGCAGGCGCTGCGCTGGAGCGACGCGGCCGGGCCGTTCCGCTTCGTGCTGTGGCTGTCGGTGATCCCGGGCGTGCTGGCCGTGCTGTCCTTCCTCATCCTGGTGCAGGACCCCGGACATTCGCCCAATCCCGGCCTGCGGCTGTGGCGCACGCTGCGCGGGCTGCCGCCGCGCTTCAGGCGCTACCTGGGCGCGGTCGCGATATTCGGCCTGGGGGATTTCTCGCACAGCTTGCTGATCCTCGCCGCCACGCAGCTGCTGGCGCCGTCGCGCGGCGTGGTCCATGCCGCGCAGATCGCCGGGCTGCTCTATGTCTGGCGCAACGTGGTGCAGGTGCTGGCGTCCTACCCGATCGGCGCGTGGGCCGACCGCATCGGCTCGCTGCCGCTGCTGGTGGCCGGCTATGCCCTGGGCGCGCTGACCGCCGTGCTGATGCTGCTGGCCTTCTGGCTCGGCACGGCGAGCGTGCCGCTGCTCGCCGGCATCTTCGCCGTGGCCGGCCTCTACGTGGCGGCGCAGGAAGCGCTGGAGTCCACGGTCACGGCCGGCATGGTCGGCGCCGACACGCTGGCGACCAGCTACGGCGCGCTGGGCACCGTCAACGGCGGCGCCAAGTTCCTCTCCAGCGCCACCGTCGGCCTGCTCTGGAGCGCGGTCTCGCCGCTGTCCGGCTTCGCTCTCGCCGCCGGATTGATGGCCGCCGGCACGCTGGCGCTGCTGCGCGTCGGGCGCGGCCAGGCCACCGCCTGACGGCGCGCCGGTCAGCCGGCGGCCGTCTCGGCCACGATGCGGTCGCGCCCGCCCTGCTTGGCCTGGTACAGCAGCAGGTCGGCGCGGCGCATCAGCCCTTCGGCGTCCCGGGTCTTGCCGGGCCCGGCGAAGGCGGTGCCGAAGCTGGCCCGCACGCTGAAGCGCTCGCCGCTGTCGGCCATCAGGCTGGTTGCGGCCAGGCACTCGCGCAGGCGCTGCGCCATGTCCACGGCCTGGTGGCTCGCCTGCACGCGGGCCAGCACCGCGAACTCCTCGCCGCCGATGCGGGCCACGATGTCGTCCTCGCGCCAGACTTCCCGGCTCAGCGCGGCGATGCGCCGCAGCGCGTGGTCGCCGGATGCGTGGCCATAGCGGTCGTTGATGCGCTTGAAGTGGTCGATGTCGAAGATGGTCAGCGACAGCAGCAGCCCGTCGGCGCGCCGCCCGGCCCCGGCGCAGGCGTCCTTCAGGCGCCGGTCGAAGGCGCCGCGATTGAGCAGGCCGGTGAGGGCATCCGTCTCCGCCATCTTCGACAGCCTGGCGATCAGGTGGCGGCGCTCCTCTTCCAGCCGGGCCCGCTCGATGCTGTTGCCCTGCAGTACCCGCACGGCATCGAACAGCTCGCGGATCTCGCCGCGGTATGGCCGCGGCGAGAGCGGCGCGGCAAGGTCGCCGGCCGCGATGGCGCGCACGGCGCTGGCGGCCTCCGCGAATGGCCGGACCACCTGCCGGCGGAACAGCCACACGCCGAGGAACAGGAAGGCGATCACCGCCGAGAGAATGGCAACGATGCCGCCCAGCCAGGCCAGCCGCGCATCGCGCCGCGCGCCCGCCTGCTGCTGCACGAGTTCGAGAATCTCGTCGCGGAAATCGGTGATGGCGGCCATCAGCGGCACGTAGCGCCGGGCGAATTCGGCGGTCGAGACGCCCGCGTCGCCGGGCAGGCTCGCCTGCGCGCGCACCTGCGAGAAATACGCCAGGCCCGCGCCGAAGTATTGCTTCTCCACCTGCTGGAAAGCGCCGCGCGACAAGGCCGGATCGTTGAGCACGCGCGGCTGCAGCAGCGCGCGCAGTTGCGCGATGGTGCCGCGCGTGCGCTCGATGGCGAACTGCTCGGCATCGGTCAGCGGCCGGCCGGTGCCCAGCGCCGGCGTGAGCTGCGAGCCGAGCAGCCCGGCCTGCTCGCGCAGCAGGGCCGCCAGCCGGGCCGCCAGCAGGCGGCTGAGCGCGCCGGGCACGCCCCGGTCCACCCTGGCCGCGCTGACGTCCGCCATGGCCGTGAAGTGCGGCACCACCTGGATCATGCCTTCCACCGCGCGGTGCAGCGCCTCGCCCGTGCGCGCGGCGCGCGGCTGGCCGAGCAAGCCGTCGATGAAGGCGCGCGCGCGGACCAGATCCGCGCGCGCCCGCATCACCGCGTCGCGCTCGCCGAGGCAATGGCGGCACGCCGGCGCTTCGAGCTGGCCCAGCAGCTCCGCGATGCGCCGGTCGCTTTCGGCGCGCGCGGCCCGCAGCGCGTCCGCGCGCGCCGGCGGCAGCGGCAACGCCTCGCCCAGGGCCGCGTTGCTGGGCCCGCGCTCCGCCGAGACCTTCTCCATCGCCAGCAGGATCGAGCGGAAGACGCGGAGGTCGCCGAGCGCGCTCTCGGCATTCGCGTAAGCGCGCCACTGGGACAGGAACAGCCATGCCGACAAGGTCAGCAGGACGAAGGCCAGGATGGCGGCGATCAGGGCAAAGCGGCGTTCCAGCGGAGAGGTCGGCAAGGGGATCTTTAGCATCGTGAGCGGGCACTACCGGGGCCCGGGCAAATGCTGTCGGCAGCATCCGGCCGGGCTTCGTGGTGTGTCGAGGCCGCGCGAAGGACTCCGGGCGTGGCCTTGCCCCGGATCAAGGGGCGTATTTTAGCGGCGGCGGATTCGGCGGTGTTGCACGCCCGGCTTGACCCGCGCCCGCGCGGCGTGGTATGGCGCGCGCCATCCACACGTCCCTGGCGGTGGCCAGCCCGCCCGCCGCCCCCTTGCGGCGGCTTCTGTCGGATTCGCGCTACGTGGCCGTAGCCGCGCTTCCCGTTCCCGGCATGCGGGGCGGGGCACCACCGGCACAGCAGGGTGCGCTAATGTAAGATTTGCAGCGAAAAAATTATCCGGAAGAGCAGCCATGCAAACCGACCCCACCCTGCTGCAGGAAATCGTGCGTCTCTATGAAGCCGAGCCCGATCTGCTGGCGCTGCCGGGCCTCCTGTTCGACGGGGTGGCGCGGCTGACCGGCGCCGACGTGGTTGCCTGGACGGAGGTGCACCATCGCAGCGGCGAGCTGCGCGCGCTGCTGTCGATCGGCGACCTGCCCGGCCGGCGCGAGACCGCGTTCGAAGCGTATGCGCGCCATGCGGGCAGCCACCCGTTCTGGCAGAAGGACCCGGCCTTCTATGGCGAGCGCGCCGTGCGCGAATCGGACATCTTCAGCGACGAGGAATTCATGGCGCTGCCCATGGCCCGCGAAGTGTTCCTGCCATCGGGCGCGCGCCGCATCATGAGCGTGCTGATCCAGCATGGCGAATACTCGCTGGACCTGAGCGCGCACCGGATCATCGGCCGGCCGGCGTACAGCGACGCCGAGCGCGACCGGCTGCAGGCCTACCGGGCGCACGTGCTGCGCGTCTACCGGCAGGCGCAGCAGCGCACCGTGGACGAACTCCCGCCCGCGGACCGCCTGCGCTATGCCTTCCCCGGGCTGACGCAACGCCAGGTCGAAGTGGCCGTGTGGCTGGCGCAGGGCAAGTCCAACGACGCCATCGCCACCGCGATGAACGTCAGCCTCGATACCGTCAAGGCGCACCTCAAGGCCATTTTCAGCAAGATCGGCACCGACAGCCGGCTGGCGCTGGCAAGACTGGTGCACACCGTGCCGCCGTTCTCGCAGATGCCGCCGCTGTGGAAGCTGCCGTTGCAGACCTGGGCCACGCAGACCCCGCCGGTTGCCGCCGCGAAGTAGGCCGCCGGCGCCGGCGGGGGCATGCGCGCGCCGCAGAGGTGGCGCGCGGTCAGGCCCGAATCCTCGGGATGGCCCCGTGGCCGCGGCGCGCCGGCCGTGAGCGCCCCTTCCCGTTCAGCGCGTTCCTGAAGAATCGTCTGGTACCGCGCGCACACCATCATCGCGCAGAGCTTGTCCATTTTTACTATTAAAAAATATTGAACAAAGATTCATATTTTTCCATATATGTAAAAGGTTCGATGCGCAATAGAATCCACCTCGCGCCCTCTCCAACCGAGGTGATTCCATGCTCAGAGTCCTGGCCATCGCTGCCGCGCCGCCGCTGGCTTGCCGGCAAGACCGTTGCCGCGTCCAAACCCGGACCGGAAGGAGAACCCGGCCATGATGCAGTGCGACCCCGTCACCGGCGCCTGCCTGCTTCCCGGCCAGAATGAGTCCGCCGCGCCCGCGCCGCGCGCGCAGCCTTCGCGCGCTGCCGCCAGTGGGGCGTGCGCGCCTTCCCGACGCTGCTGCTGGCGCATGACAAGGGGACCGTGCCGCTTGCCGTGGGGCATGCCACCGTGGAGCAGATGCTCGGCCGGCTGCGCGATGCGCTGGCCGCGTGAGCGCGGCGTCTTTGCCCGGACACGCGGCGCGGATTGAGGACCGGAAATCACTTCGGTCTCCGGGGCCGGGCGATGGCGGCACTTTTGCACCGCCGCGCTGTCCGTGGAAAAACCCTGTCAACCGCTTGCCCGGGAAAACGTCAAACCATCACCACGCGGCGTTTTGCTGGCATGCCAAAAAATACATTTTCACATCAGATAGAAATAACATTTACATCTGGCAGTATGTGCGGGTAGCGAATCAGACTGAATGGAATCGATATGGAACAAGCAGACCGAGATGAATGCGCGACGCGGGATGTAGTGACGCCGGAAGTCTTCAACGGGTCCAGCAATCTCGCGCGGCACGCGGTGGCGGTGTTCCGAGGCATGGCGCCCGCGGGCGTGCTGGCATTTGGCGACGAGGCCGGCAAGCTGACGGCCTTCGTCCAGCTGGAGGGTGACGGCCGGGCCGTGGAATATGTGCCGTTCGACGGCGCCACGCGCGAGGTCAGCGCGGCCACGGAAAGGCCGTCGCCCGACACCTTGCGGGTCCGCGTCCAGCGTCCTGGCCGCGAGGTGGAAGTCTTCACGCTGGCAGCCGACCGCACCGCCGCGCCGCCCGCCGACGCGGTGGCCGGCCATTACGCCGGCCGCGTGGAGGCCTGCCAGGAGGCCGGCCCGCTCCGGCTGGACATCGTGCGCGGCGAGGAGGCCGAGGCGTGGCAGTTGTCGAGCCGCATTCCCGGCAACTGCTCGGCGCAGGCCAGCGTGCTGCCGGCCGGCGCCGGTGGCCACTACGAACTGGCGCTGCAGGTGCGCGGACCGCGGGGGTGCAGCCTCAACGGCCGCATGCTGCCGGGCCGGCTCGCGCTGCTCGACGCCGGCGCGCGGCTGCTGCTCACCATCGGCACCGACGCGGGCGGCATCCTCTATACCGGCACGCGCGCCCAGGCCTGAGCCGCGTCAGGAAACCGCCGCGGGGTCTGTGGTGCCCGCGCCCGCCGGCGCGCCGCCAGCCTCCGGCACCGCATTGCGCAGGTGCAGCAGGTATTCGCCGGTCATCACCACCCACAGCCGCAGCATGGCGGCGAGGTTGGCCTGCGTGACGCCGCCGTGGAGCACCACGTCCATTTCCAGCACGATCAGCTCGCCGTGGGTCGCCACGCGCGCAAAGCGCTTGCCGCGGTGCCAGCCATCGAGCAGCGCGCGCGGCACCTCGCCGCCGGCCACGCGCAGCGCGCAACTGAGCGTGAAGTCGGCATAGCCGCCGGCCTCGGCGGGGTTGCCCCACAGCACCTGGAAACCCACGCCGTGGCTGGCGCTGTGCAGATGCATCCTGCCGTCACGCTCGCTCATCGTCACCGCGCAGCCGGCCGCGCGGATGATCCCGGCCAGCGTGTCCGCGTCGATGGCGGACAGGATCTTCGTTTCGTCATTCACGTTCATGGCATGTTCCGGATGAAAAGGGCCGTGCCGTCAGCGCGCCGCGGACGGCGTCTGCGTCGTCTGCGTCGTCTGCGGTGCCGGCGATGCGCTCACCGCGCGCGGATCGAAGCGGTTCTCGTGCAGCGCGTCGCCGTAGGCCTGGCTCTGCGTCTCCAGCCTGACCCGCGCCTTCTCGGCGAAGGGCTGGCGGAACGCCACCGCATCGGCCACGTCGAACCGTTCGTAGGCGGCGAGGATTTCCTTGCCGATGGCCTGCAGCCGCGTGTTCATGGCGCCGCAGGCCTGCAGTTGCGCGTCGCGCTCGCGCAGGGCGTCCATTGCGCGGCCGCGCTCCGCGGCGGTGCCGGTCAGTTGCTGCTGCAGCGCGCGGGCGGCCTGCTGCTGCTCGTCGCGCCGCGCATCGGCCTGGCGCGTCTGCGCGGTGGCCGCCTCCTCCACCTGGCGCTGGCGCGCGGCCAGCCGCTGCGCGTGCTGCCGGCTGGTGTCGAGCTCGCCCTGCGCGCTGGCCAATGCCTGGCTCGCGGCGGTCTTCTGTTCCTCGGCCTGGCGCAGCGCGGCCTGCAATGTGGCCCGTTCGGCCTGCAATTGCTGGTTCTGCGCGTTCAGCGCGCGCAACTGCGTGCGCAGGCGCTCTTCCAGCGTGCCCTGGCTCTGCGCCAGCACCGCCGTGCACGCCGTGCCCAGGCACAGCGCCATCGTCATGGCCATGCCGATGCGCCGACTACCGTTTTGTGCGCTTCGTGCGCTTGGTGCGTTCTGTGCTCGCGACATGGTCCACCTCAGAACTTGGCGTTGAGTTCGAGCATCAGCACGTTGATGGCCAGCGGATCCCCGTAGACCTCGCGCCCGCTCAGCCAGCGCGCCTGCAGCCACGCGTTCTTGTCGATGCCATACGCCGCGCCCAGGAAGTAGCCCTTGGCATTGGTGCCGCCCAGGCGGAAATCGGGATCGGTGTAGCCGTCCGGCACCGCGTCCGGCTGCAGGTACTTGTAGCCGAGCAGGAAGTTCCACTGCCCGCGCGCC
The DNA here is from genome assembly GCF_000395345.1 of Cupriavidus sp. WS. Lineage (NCBI taxonomy): Bacteria > Pseudomonadati > Pseudomonadota > Betaproteobacteria > Burkholderiales > Burkholderiaceae > Cupriavidus > Cupriavidus sp. WS. The sequence continues at coordinate 14,620 of NZ_AQPL01000262.1, forward strand.
GACACCGCCTGGTTGCCGAATATCGCGCGCAGCACGTAGCCGTTGGGGCCGCTGCGCCACTTCTGCTTGTACTCGCCGAGCGGCGTCGAGCTATCCACGCCCTCGTAGTGGTTGGCCGGATACGAGCGCGGATCGGTGAACGCGCGGTCCTTGTTGTAGGCCAGGTTGCGCACGTAGCTCGCCTGCAGGCTGAACGGCAGGTGGCCGAACACATGGGTATCCCATTGCGCGGTCAGGTTGAGCGGGCGGAACGCCTGCGTCAGGCCGAAGAACTGCGGGTTCGAGGTGTCGTCCACATTGACCGGCACGTTGTTGCGCAGGCCGAATACCGTGTTGCCCTTCTGCATGAACGCCGGGCGCGTGGCGTCGGTGTCGCAGAACGTGGCGGAGGTCAGGCATGGCGAGGAGAACCGCCCGCGCATGTCGGTGAAGTGGTAGTACGCCAGCGCGCCCTTGAAGCGGTCGCCGCCGTTCTTCCACTCGGCGCCGGCCTGCAGCGCGAACAGCCACTGGTTGTGGCTGTCCGCCTTGCCCGGCTCGCGCGACGGGAAATTGTCGTCGCTGTAGTTGACCGGGAACGCGCCCGCGGTGACGAAGGCGGTCACGCCGCGGTTGCCGACCGGCTTGAGCCAGCTACCGGCGATGCCATCGAAGTTGAGATCGTTGGAGAACACCAGGTCGGCGTTGTCCAGGCCATAGAACGGGTTGCCGAAGCGGCCCGCGGTCACGCGGAACGCGTCGCTGAAGCGGTAGTCGAGGAAGGCCTGGTCGAGCCAGATGCTCTTCTTGGCGAAGCCGCCGCCCAGCGTCTGGGTGGTCGATACCGGCCCGTTGCTGCTGCCCGTGCCGAGCCGGATGCCGGCCGTCAGGTCGTCGGAGATCGCCGCGCTCACCCCGAGCCGGGCCCGCAGGCGCAGCAGGTCGGCACGGTTCTGGTCCGTGTTGAGCAGCGGCGGCAGCACGCCGTTCGCGTTGGCGAAATCGACCGGCCCGCTGGCGTTGACCGCCGCGTAGTCGACCGCCGGCGCATTGCCGCTGCCGTACAGGTTGGCCTGGTAGCGCACGCGCACGTCGCCCGAGAGCGTGATGCGCGAGACCCAGTCCGGGAAGGTGTTCGGCGTGGCCCAGTGCTCTTCCCTGGCCCGCGCGATGACATCCTGCTTGACCTCGTCCCGGATCTGCTGCCGCACGCGCGGCGAGACGTAGGGCACGCGCACGTCGCCCGGCTGCGCGGCGGCGCCGGCCACGGCCCCCGCCGCCACCCCTGCCACCGTCGCGGCGGCTTCCGGCTGCGCCGCCGCCCGCGCCTGCGCGAGCAGCGTCTCGCCCTCTTCCTTCGTCAGCGTGCCGCGCATCACCAGGATCCGGATCAGGTTCTGCGTGACGTCGCCGGACGGCGGCGCGCCCTGGGCAAGGGCCTGCTGGCAGCAGGCCGCCAGCGTCAGCGCGGCAAGCGGCCGCAGCGCCGGTCGGCGAAGGCGTGGCGCCTTGCACTGGCTCATGACTTTCTCCTCAAGATCCATCTGTCTGCCTGTCGTTGTCATCACGGACGCCTCGCCTGGATCACCAGGCGCGCCGGAAAAGCCATCCCCGCCGGCGGGCGTTCGTCCACGCGGCCCAGCGCGCGCAACGCGGCGAGCAGCGCTTCGTCGGTGGACGCATTGCCGGTCGAGCGCAACAGCTCGACGCGGGTGATGCGGCCGGTCTCGTCCATCCACAAATGCACCAGCACCTGCGGGAACGCGAGGCGCGCGGTCCCGGCATCGCGCTGCACGGCGCGCTGCAGCACGTAGGCGAGGTACTGCCCATAGGCGGCATTGCCCGCGCGGCCACCGCCGCCGCCCGTCCCCATGCCGCCGCCGCTGCCGACCTGGATCCCGCCGGCGCCGGCCTGGGCGTCGGCGTTCATGGTCACGCTCTCGGCGGCATCGTTGGCGGGCCTGGGCGACTCGGCCGGCTTGGGCGCGGGCTCCATCGGCTTCGGCTCCGGCGCGCGCATGCGCTCCTTCACCGGCTCCGGCGGCTTCTGTTCCGGCGGCGGCGGCGGGGGCGGAGGCGGCGGCGGCAACGCCACCATCGGCGGCAGGCGCGGCGCCTCCCGGCGCGCGGCGGCGGTATCGCCGGCCCATTGCCAGATCGCCCAGCCGAGCAGCGCCAGTGCCAGCGCCGCCACGGCGGCCAGCGCCGGCTTGCGCCAGCGGCGGGCAGCGGTTTCGGATTGCGGCAGTTTCATCGCCACGCCTATGCCGCCGGCTTGCCGGTGACCAGGCCCACCTGCTGCAGCTCCAGCCGGCGCAGCAGGTCCAGCACCTCGATCACCTTGCGGTACTGCACGTTGGCGTCGCCCTTCACGATCACCGGGAACTCGGGCGTCTGCGCGCGCTGGGCGCGCAGGCGGTCCTCCAGCTCGGCCAGCGAGACCGGGATCGCGTCCAGGTAGACCTGGCCCGAATCGGCCACCGTGATCGCCTTGATCTTCTGCTCCGAGAGGCTGGCCGAGGCGCTGGCCTTGGGCAGGTCCACCTTGATGCCCTGCACCGCCGCCGTCGTCATCAGGATGAAGATGATCAGCAGCACGAACGCCAGATCCAGCAGCGGCGTGATGTTGATGTCGTCGTAGGGCTTGTCGTCGTCATGGGTCGCGGCCATCGCGCATCTCCTCAGGCGGCGCCCGTGCCGCGCTCGCCGGCGCGCGCGGCCGGCGCCAGGCTGGCGCCGCCACCGCCACCGGAACGCGGCGCCGGCACCAGGCCGGCCTCGCCGAAGCGGCGCATCAGTTCGGCGACGAAGCGGTCCATGTGCACGCCCGCCTGCGCGCCGGCCTCGGCCAGCGCGCCTTCGCCGCCGGCGTGCAGCTCGGCCAGACGGGTGACGAACTCATCCACGAACACGTCCATGTCGGCGCTGACGTTCTTGTTGCGCGTGAGCAGGTAGTTGTACGAGAACAGCGCCGGAATCGCGACGAACAGGCCCACCACGGTGGCGACCAGCGCCGCGGCGATACCCGGCGCGATGGCGTTGATGTTGACCTCGCCGGCCATGGCCACCGCCGCGAACACCAGGATGATGCCGACCACGGTGCCGAGCAGGCCCAGGTACGGGCCGCCCGAGATCGAGATCGTCAGCAGCACCAGCCCGCGGTTCAGGCGCTGGTTCTCGCGCACGCGGGTGGCGTCCATCGACGCGCGGATCGCCTCGATGGTCTCGGCGGTCACGGCCTTGCCGCCGTCCTGCTCGCGGCGGCTGCGCAGCTCGCCCAGCGCCACCTGGTAGAGCCGGTACAGGCTCGACGCTTCCATGCGCCTGGCCAGTTCCTGATGCGCGGGAATCGACTCCGCCAGCGCCTCCAGCCGGTGGCCCACCTTGCGGAACTGCGCCAGGAATTCGTCGTTGGCGCGCGACACGCGGCTCACGTAGGTGGCCTTGGTGTACGTGACCCACCACGACAGCACCGCCATGATCCCCAGCAGCCCGATCACGGCCCACGCATCGGCCGGCACGTTGGCGAGGATGAAGCCGATCTCGCCGAAGCCGCCGCCGGCCTGCTTCTCGTCCGGGCCGTAGGCCAGCAGCCTGGAGTCGGCGCCCTGCATCGCGGCCTCGGCGGCCAGCAGCACGGACGGACGGCGCACGCGCGAGATCCGCACCTCGTCGAGCTCGCCGACCAGGCCGGGCAGCTCGCCCGCGGGATCGGCCCCCACCACGGCCGCGCCCGACAGCGCCGGCAGCGCGGCCGCCACCCTGGCAACCTCCTTGCCGTTGACCAGCAGCGCCACTTCGCCGCCACCCGCGGCCACCGCCACGTGGGTCCATTGCTGCGCGCCGAGCGCCTGCGGCGCGGTGGCCTGCTGCTGGCCCACGCGCACGTATGGCACGCCGTTGGCCAGGCCCGCCACGAGCGCGCCGCCCGCCTCGCGCCGCACGAACAGCGCGCCGTTCGCGCCGCCCTCCACGCGCACCCACGCGCCGAACGTCATGGCGCCATCGGCCGCCACCTTGAGCGATTCGCTGGCCGGCAGCGCGATGCCGCCCTTGCCGTCCAGTTTCGCCGCCTGGCCGATCAGGCCCTCGCCCGTGGCCACGCCGGCCTGCGCGTTGTTGTGGTATGCGGTCGCATCGGCCGGCGCGCTGCCCGAGGCCCCGTCGAAATGCAGCACGGCGGTGTAGTCGGCATCGAACGGCGAGGCCGTGGCGCCGGCCGCGGCCGCCTTGGCGTTGCCGTAGTACATCCACAGGTCCTGGCGCGCGCCGCCGGCCACCGCGGGCACGTCCACCCAGACCAGCGCCATGCCCAGCAGCGGATCGAACTGCTCGACCTGGTGGTTCAGCGGCGTCTTGTCGTCGGCGGCGACGAAGCGCAGATCGCCGCCCTTGTCCTGCACGCCGTCGAACTGGAAGTTGCCCGCGTGCAGGCGCACCAGCACCGGCATGCGCCCCAGCGGCTCGGCGATGTTGGCGCCCTTGGGCGTGGTGTCCACCGACACCGGCTTGCGGTACGACCAGTCCTGTTGCCACCAGGCCTGCGCGGCCTGGGGCAGCAGGCTGCCGGCCAGGACAAGGGATAACAGCAGATTACGCATGACAGTGCTCCGTCGGGCGCCTCGCGGGCCCATCAAAAGTTGGCGCGGACATTGAAGTTGATCTTGGGCGAGCCCGCCTCCGTGCGCTGCGCGTCGCGCAGCGGAATGCCGATGTCGAGCTTGCCGGTGATGGTGCGGTACAGCCGGATGCTGGTGCCCACGCCCACGCCCAGCAGGGTGTAGCTGCGGCGCTGCTCCGGCAGCGCATCGCGCAGCCGCAGCGCGGCGGCGTCGAAGAAGCCGTAGACGCGCCACTCGTCGACGCCGGCCCACAGCCAGTCGGCATACGATGGCGAACGCAGCTCCAGCGAGCCCAGCAGGCCGTCGTCGCCGGTGGCCTCCGCCGAGTAGTAGCCGCGCACGCTGGTGGCGCCGCCCGCGGCGAACTGCTCGCTGGACACCAGCGCCCCCGACGAGAGCTGCAGCGCGCCGCGCGCGTAGATCTCGGCGCCGCCCTTGAGCGTGCGCGTATGGCTGCCATCGGCCTTCAGGTAGAGGAAGTCGGGCGACGCGCGGTAGCGCTTGTTGCCGTAGGCCGCGGAATCGCTGCCATAGCCGAAGCTGGCGAAGCCTCCCACCAGCGACACCGCCACGCTGCTCTGCGAGCGCTCGCCGAAGCGATAGCCATTGAACGACAGCGTCAGCGGCATGTAGCGCAGCGGCACGTCGTTGCTGGCGCCGCCGAGCGACACCGCCTCGTCCACATCCTTGAAATCGACGCCCAGGCCCAGCGACCCGGCCCACTCGCCGCGCTGCGGCATCGCATAGTTGCCCTGCACGCCGAACGTGCGCCCCTTGCCGAGCACGCTGGTGCCGCCCACGGTGGCCACGTTGCTGTCCGAGCTGTAGCCGGTGGCCTGCAGGCTGTACGGCGTGCCGGCAAACGGCGCGAGATAGCTGAACGACCAGACGCGCGCCTCGCTGAGCGCCTGCGGCGCGCCATAGAACGTGACCGAGGCCTGGTGGCCGAGCTGCCAGAGATTGTCGTGGCCGATGGTCGCGGAGGCGCGCAGCGCGTGCGTGTCGACGCTGTGGTCGTTGTTGACCATCACGCTCGCGCTGACGGGACTGTGGTCTTCCACCTTGAGCTCCACGTCCACGGTCTGCGGCAGGGAGCCCGGGCGCACCATCGGCACCACCTGGCGGTTGGGCGAGACGTTGAGCGCGGTCAGCTCCTGCTGCGCGGCGTTGAAGTCCGGCACGCGGCCCTCGGCCAGCGAGGGCACGGCGTCGCGCACGGCCGCCGGCGAATAGTGCTCGGCGCCCACCACGCGCAGGCGCCCGACCCGCGTTTCGCTGACCTGCAGCAGCACCGCGCCGCCGGTCACGCGCTGCTCGGGCAGCTCGACCACCACGGACTGGAAACCGCGCTCCTGGTAGCGCTTCTCGAGCGCGGCGCGCGCGTGCTCGACATCGTCGACGGAACGCCGCGGGCCAAGGAACGGCTCGACCGATTCCTCGATCTCGGTTTCGGAAAGCATGGTGTTGCCGCGCACGACGTATTCGTTGACGTCGAACTGGCGCGGCGCTTCCGGCGCGGGCTGGGCCACCGCGGCGCCCGCATGGACCGCGGCGGCAAGCAGCGCGGCCTGGGCGCCGCGACGGCACGCGCGCGCCCCGATCCCGCGTTTCCGGGATGTCTTCATACCTACCCTTTTGGTTTCCGGCGACGCAGGCCGCTGGGGACGATGGCGGATTCCGGCCGGCCACGCGCATCGAGCGCGGCGTGGCGCGGTCCGGCAGGCAGCCGCGGCGACGGTCGCCGCGCCCTGCCGCTGTCAGCGCACGGCGGAAATCACGCTATCGAGCGCCGCCTTGTCGACGCTGGCTCCCTGCGCGGGAACCTGCTGCTTCAAGTAGTTCTGCGCGGCATCGGCCTGGTACTGCTGGCGCATCGTGGCGCGCAGGCGCTCGCGCACCTCGTCGAACCCGCGCTTGCCGGCCTCGCGCACCTCCAGCAGCTTCAGCACGTGGAAGCCCGAGGACGAGCGCACCGGATCCGATACGGCACCCACCTTCATCGCCGTCACCACGCTGCGGATCTCCGGGATCATTTCCGCTTCGGCAACCCAGCCGTTGTCGCCGCCGCCGGCGGCCGAACGCGGCTCCTGCGAGCGCGCCTTCGCCAGCGCGCCGAAATCCACACCCGCCGCGCGCGCCTGCGCGGCCAGGCTCTCGGCGTCCTTGCGCGCGCTGCCCACGGCGGCGTCATCGCCGGATGCCGCGAGATAGATCTGCGCCAGGTGATACGCCTTCGGCGCCGCGAACGCGGCCGGATTGGCCTCGTAAGCGGTCTTGAGCTCCGCCTCCGACGGATAGCCCTGCGGCGGCTGCGTCAGCGAGTCGAGATAGCTCCGCACGACAATCGCCTGCTCCGCGTCGCGCACCTGCGCGGCCACCTCGGGGCGCTTGCCCCAGCCCTTCGCTTCCGCCTCCATCAGCACCGCCTTCTGCGCCAGCCGGCTCTGCACCAGGCGCTCCAGCATCGCCTTGTCGGCGGCCAGCCGGCCGCGCGACGGCGCATCGAGCGCCCGCAGGAACGTTTCGAGTTCGGCCTGCGTCACGGTGGCGCGCCCGCTCTTGGCGATCACCTTGTCGGCAGTGGCGGCAGGGGCCGCAGTGGCGGCCACGGCGGCCCCTGCCGCCCCCGCCGTCAGCACCGCGGCCAGCGCGGCGCAGACAGCGGCGCGGGGAAAAACGAGCATGGACTTGCGCATCACGACGGACCTCCTGTAGCGTTTACTCAACGGCGGTCCGCGGGGCCGGCCGGATGCCGGCCGCTCGGCCGAACTGGCCGAATCCTGGGGAGCACTACGTTGAAACGACTTCATGCATTTGCGATGGCAGGGATTCTTGCGGCACACGGTGACGTCGTTGTTGCGGAATCTGGGCAGATTGCCGGCCCGCAACAGGACACCCGCGCAGCGCCCGCCTGCGTCAGCGTCGAGGTCAACGGGCAGCGCGCGCCGGCGCTGGACTGCATCAGCGACCGGCTGGCGCAGGCCGTCAGGGGACGCGGCGGCGCCGCTCAGCCAAGCCTTGCCGAACAGGCCGCCGGCAGGCCGTCGAACCAGTTGGGCATGTTCAACCATGCCGCCACCGCCAACCGGATGGGCAACACGTTCGGCACCTCGGTCAATGCGCAGCGGCCGCCCCCGCCGCCCGCCTTCATGCCAGCGCTCGGGCCACGGCGCTGAGGCGAGCCATCCGTTCGAGGGGTATCCCGATGCCATGCCGCATGCAGGCGCGTATCCCGCGCAAAATGGGACCGGTATGTGGCATGGCATGGGAAGATTGTGTAACGATTCCGACATGGGACTCACATAAGATCGATTGCGAACTGGCTGATGCACCACAGCGGCGCCTCGCCCGGAGGCCACCGGCGAGCCGCTACCGCAATCTTCCACGGGGTGCCTGCGACCTGTCCGCGCAAGAAACTGATGCGGCGTGCCTGTGTCGCCGATGAAACCAAGCATTCGCCAGCTTTATTACTTGCTTGCACCCGGACCGGTCATGCCGCCTGTCGGCGCCATTTCATTCCCGGACTCCATTCGCCGCTGCCGCCACAAGCGGCCGCTGTTTCGTCTTGATAAAAAGAGGGAAAAAAGCATGACGGAAAATCAGTGGGTCATCAATGTCACGAAATTCAGCGCCAATCCCTCGCGGGCCCTGCAGGCCGCGCAGGAACAGCCGGTGCTGGTCATCAAGCACCAGCGCCCGCATGCGTACCTGGTTTCCGCCTCCTGGTGGCGTGAAGTCATGACGCTGCTCGCGGAGAACAAGGCCAGGCTGGACGAACAGCCATCGTCCTGCGGCGAACCCGGACATTCGTGAACGATTTGCGCGCGCGACGGAATATTCCATTGCGCGCGGCCGGAATTCATCGGCTAATTCCGCCGATATACCGGCGCCGCCTTTTTCGCTTTTTCCGTCTTTGGCGCCTTTCCGCTTTTTCTCGTTTTTTCTCCGTTGTCCGGAAAACAAGACAATGACGGCGCGGGTGAAATGTCCGCGCCCGCGCGCCGTTTAAAGCGGCGCGCCGCGCCCCTGCGCGGCTCCGTGATGATTCGATGGCAGAACCTTCCCCAACGCCGCCACGGTTGTGCCGCAATGCCCCGATACCTTAGGCGTCGCACCGCGCCTCCGAGGTGATCGCACGCAGTCCGCGCGAGAGACGGGGCGCTCGATCCACGCCGACCGGCGCGCGCAGCAGGAGCGCTCGGCACCCTGCCATCCGAACATGCCATTGCCCCGCATCGCTTCGCGCAGTCTGTTGCCCCTTGCCGCCACGCTGCTGCTTGCCGCGCTCGCGCCGCTGGCGCAGGCCGCGGGCCGCCAGGTCACGCTGGACTTCGACAATGCCGAGATCGCGCAGGTCGTGCAGGCCATCGCCAGCGCCGACGGCAAGGCCGTGCTGGTCGATCCGCGCGTCAAGGGCACGCTGAGCCTGGCCTCCGACAAGCCGCTCGCCACCGCCGAGGCCATGCGCATGCTGCAATCCGCGCTGCGGCTGCAGGGCTACGCGACGGTCGAGGACGGCAACACGATCAAGGTCGTGCCCGAGGCCGACGCCAAGCTGCAGGGCATGCCGATCGTCACCGGCGGCGATGGCCGCGGTGGTGGCGGCGACGGCGGCGACGGCGGCGTGCGTGGCAGCCCGGTCATCACGCGCGTGTTCCGCCTGTCGCGCGAGTCGGCCACCAGCCTCGTGGCCGTGCTGCGGCCGCTGATCTCCGCCAACAACACGATCAACGCCTATCCCAACAACAACACCATCGTCGTCACCGACTACGCCGACAACGTCAAGCGCATCGGCAGCATCATCGCGGCCGTGGACCGCGGCGTGGCCGGCGGCGACGTGGAGGTGGTCCAGCTGGAGAACGCCGTCGCCAGCGACGTGGCCGTGCTGCTGCAGCGCATGCTCGATGGCAATGGCGGCGGCAGTGGCAGCAGTGGCGGCGGCGGCGCGAACGCCGGCGCGTCCGGCGGCGGCGAGAGCAGCCTGCGCATCGCCGTCGTCGCCGAGCCGCGCACCAACACGCTGCTGATCCGCGCGCCCAGCGCCGAGCGCATGCAGCAGGCGAAGGCGCTGGCCGCGCGGCTCGACCGCCGCGCCACGCGCCCGGGCAACATGTACATGGTGCCGCTGAAGAACGCCAGCGCGGTCACGCTGGCGCAGACGCTGCGCGCGCTGGTGGCCGCCGACGCCACGCTCTCGATGCAGGCCGCGGGCGGCCAGGGGCAAGGCGCGTCCGGCGCGGCGCCGGCCGCGGTCAATGCCGCGTATCCGTCCATGCCGCCGCTGCCGCAGAGCACCGGCGGCGGGTCCTCGGGCTATGGCGGCGGCCTTGGCGGCGCCACCGGCGGCGGCAGTTCCGGCGGCCTCGGCGGCGGCAGCGGCGGCTTCAGCACCAGCGCCAGCGCCAGCCTGCCCACCACGGGCGGCACCATCCAGGCCGACCCGGCCACCAACTCGCTGCTGATCACCGCGGCCGAGCCGGTCTATCGCAACCTGCGCGCGCTGATCGACGAGCTCGACACGCGGCGCGCCCAGGTCTACGTGGAATCGATGATCGTCGAGATCACCTCGGACAACGCGGCCGAGCTGGGCATCCAGTGGCAGACCCAGAACGGCCGCTTCTTCGGCGGCACCAACCTCGGCTCGGGCGGCCAGAACATCGTCAACGTCGGCGCCGACACCGCCGCGGGCGGCGGCATCCTGTCCGGCCTCGCGTCGAGCCTGCCCGGCGCGGGCGGCCTCAACATCGGCGTGCTCAGCAGCAAGCTCGGCCTCAACGTGCTGCTGCGCGCGCTGTCCAAACAGAGCGGCGTCAATATCCTCTCCACGCCGAACCTGATGGTGCTGGACAACGAGGAGGCCCGCATCATCGTCGGCCAGAACCTGCCGTTCGTCACCGGCTCCTACGCGCAGACCGGCTCGTCGGCATCGGTCACGCCGTTCCAGACCATCGAGCGGCAGGACGTGGGGCTGACGCTGCGCGTGCGCCCGCAGATCACCGACGGCGACGGCATCAAGATGCAGATCTACCAGGAAACGTCGGACGTGATCGACCCGGGCGGCGCCAACGGCCCCACCACCAACAAGCGCGCGCTGGAGACGGCCGTCATGGTCGACGCCGGCGACGTGATCGTGCTGGGCGGCCTGATGCAGGACTCGTACAACGAGGGCGTGCAGAAGGTGCCCGGCTTGGGCGACATCCCGCTGATCGGCGGCCTGTTCCGCTACGAGAACAAGCAGCGCAGGAAGACCAACCTGATGGTGTTCCTGCGCCCGGTGATCGTGCGCTCGCCGGATGCCGCGCGCGGCGTGGTGATGACGCGCTACGACTACATGCGCGGCGAAGGCGCGCGCGCGGCGACCGACAACTGGTTCGTGCGCGACGACGATTCGCCGCAGTTGCCCGACGCCGGCGATGCCTCGCCCATGCTGCCGCTCGTGCTTGGCAACAAGCGCGCGCCGCGGCCGCCGCGGCCGCAGGCCACAGACTCCTACCTGACCCTGCCGCCGCCGCGCGAGCGCGCGGCGCCCGCGGCGCCGGCCACGGAGCCGACCACGCCGGCCACCCCGGCCACGCCCGACCCCGCCGCGCCGGGAGGCAACGGATGAGCGCCGCCGCCACCCCCGCCGCCGCCGACGCCACGGCGGACCTCGCGCCCGCGCTGCCGCCGGGCACGTCCGCGCGGCTGGTGCCCTACGCGTGGGCGCGCGCCGCCCGCCTGCTGCTGATCGCGCGCGACCCGGGCCCGCCGGCCGCGTGGATCTGCGACGAGACCCCGCCCGAGGCCATCGCGGAAGCGGCGCGCACGTTCGGCGTGGTCGAATGGATGACGGTCGGCGCCGGCCACCTGCGCCAGGCCCTGTCGCAGGCCTATGCCGGCAACGAAGGCTCCGCCGCGCAGGTGGTCGGCGAGGTGGAAGGCGAGGTCGACCTGTCGCGCCTGATGCAGGAGCTGCCGGCGGTGGAAGACCTGCTGGAAGCGGAGGACGACGCGCCCGTCATCCGCATGATCAACGCGCTGCTCACGCAGGCCGCGCGCGAGGGCGCCTCCGACATCCACATCGAGGCGTTCGAGCAGAGCTCCGTGGTGCGGCTGCGCGTGGACG
>NZ_AQPL01000263.1:0-12493 GCF_000395345.1 Cupriavidus sp. WS
ATCGCGCGCGCGTTCAAGGCCGCGGGCGCCGACATGATCGACTGCTCCTCGGGCCAGGTCAGCAAGAAGGAGAAGCCGGTCTACGGCCGCATGTTCCAGACGCCGTTCGCCGACCGCATCCGCCAGGAAGCGGGCATCCCGACCATCGCCGTGGGCGCCATCAGCGAAGCCGACCACGCCAACAGCATCCTCGCCGCGGGCCGCGCCGACCTGTGCGCGGTGGCGCGCCCGCACCTGGCCAACCCGGCGTGGACGCTGACCGAGGCGGCCAAGATCGGCTACGCGCCGGTGGACTGGCCGCGCCAGTACCGCTCGGCCAAGGCCCAGATGGAGGCGAACTTCGCGCGCGAGAAAGCCGCTTCGGCGAACTGACGCACGGCGACCATCCACACCGCACCGAGGAGACCGCGACATGGCCGACAGCGCCCACGTCGACACGTTCGCCCGCGACAACCTGCCACCGGCCGAACTCCAGCCGGCGTACCGGTTCGAGCTGCCCGAGCTGCAGTTCGGCGAGCGCCTGAACTGCGCCACCGAGCTGCTCGACCGGCACGTCGGGCAGGGCCGCGGCGAGCGCATCTGCATCCGCGCGCCGGGGCTGGCGTGGACCTACGCCGAGCTGCGGGACAAGGCCAACCGCATCGCCAACGTGCTGGTGCGCGACATGGGGCTGGTGCCGGGCAACCGCGTGCTGCTGCGCGCGCCCAACAACCCCATGCTGGTGGCGTGCTGGTTCGCGGTGATGAAGGCCGGCGGCATCGCGGTGGCCACCATGCCGCTGCTGCGCGCCAAGGAGCTCAAGGCCATCGCCGCGATCGGCCGCGTCACGCACGCGCTGTGCGACGCGGCGCTGGCCGCCGAGCTGCGCCTGACCGCGCTCGACGCGCCGGCGCTGCGCCAGATCCGCCATTTCAACTACGACGGGCCGGACAGCCTGGAAGCGGCGATGGAGCGCGCCTCGCCGCATTTCGACAACGTCGACACCGCGGCCGACGACACCTGCATCTTCGGCTTCACCTCGGGCACCACCGGCGTGCCCAAGGCGACCATGCATTACCACCGCGACGTCATGGCCATCTGCGCCTGCTGGCCGCGCCACGTGCTGCGCGCGAACGAGGACGACGTCTTCATCGGCAGCCCGCCGCTGGCGTTCACCTTCGGCCTGGGCGGGCTGGTGCTGTTCCCGATGTCGCTGGGCGCCTCCACGGTGCTGCTGGAGAAGGCCAGCCCGCCGCAACTGCTGGACGGCATCGGCGAATTCGGCGCCACCGTGCTGTTCACCGCGCCCACGTCCTACCGCACGCTGGCCGCGCGCAGCATCGAGGTGCGGCGCACGCCGCTGCGCAAATGCGTGTCGGCCGGCGAGGTCCTGCCGGCAGCCACGCGCGCGCTGTGGAAGGAGGCCACCGGCATCGAGCTGATCGACGGCATCGGCGCGACCGAGATGCTGCACATCTTCATCTCGCACGACGAGCGCGGCGCGCGCCCGGGCGCCACCGGCAAGCCGGTGCCCGGCTACCGCGCCAGGGTGGTGGACGCCGACGGCCGCGAAGTGCCGCCGGGCACCGTGGGCCAGCTTGCCGTGCAGGGTCCGACCGGATGCCGCTACCTGGCCGACGCGCGCCAGCGCGACTACGTGCGCGACGGCTGGAACCTCACCGGCGACGCCTACCTGATGGATGCCGACGGTTATTTCTTCTACCAGGCACGCGCCGACGACATGATCGTCTCGGCCGGCTACAACATCGCCGCGCCCGAGGTGGAGGACGCGCTGATCCTGCATCCGGCCGTGGCCGAGTGCGCGGTGATCGGCGTGCCCGACGGCGAGCGCGGCCAGATCGTCAAGGCCTTCGTCGTGCTGCGCCCGGGGCAGGCCGGCGACGCGGCGATGGCGAAGGCGCTGCAGGACTTCGTCAAGCAGACCGTGGCGCCCTACAAATACCCGCGCGCCGTCGAATTCACCGACAAGCTGCCGCGCACGCAGACCGGCAAGCTGCAGCGCTTCAAGCTGCACGGGCCGCAATGAGCGCGGGCTTGACCGTCAGGCAACCGACAAGAACCCAACCGACCTGGAGCCAACCGTCATGCAAGTCCTCCTTCCTCCCGGCTGGCCGCGCCCGCGCGGCTACGCCAACGGCGTATCCGCGCGCGGCCGCACGGTGTTCGTGGCCGGCATGATCGGCTGGGATGCCGACGGCGTGTTCCACACCGACGATCTCGCGGGGCAGGTGCGCCAGGCGCTGTCGAACATCGTCGCGGTGCTCGCGGCCGGCGGCGCCCGCCCCGAGCACATCGTGCGCATGACCTGGTACGTCACCGACAAGCGCGCCTACGTGGCCGCCTACCCGGAGATCGGCAAGGCCTTCCGCGAGATCATCGGCAGCTTCAACGCGGCCATGACCGCGGTGGAGGTCTCGGCGCTGATCGAGGACCGCGCCAAGGTGGAGATCGAAGTCACGGCGGTGGCGCCGGACTGAGGGCAAAAAAAAGAGCCCGTGCGGCGGACTCGAAGCGGCTCTTTCTGGTTCATCCTCTTGGCGGGTTTCTCCTCCAACTCTTCCGGTCGGGCGCTCGTGTCGAATGAGCGGGACCAGTGTAGCGGCGGAGATTCGCCACGGCAGCTAGGGAAAGCGATCAGGCACGCACACTGCCGCCATCGCTATCGCTCCGGCCGGGTGATGCGCTCCACGGCACGGCGGATGACGGGCACCGCCAACACGACGACCGGCAGCATGACCAGCCACGACATGGCCCACGAGCGCAGCCAGTGACCGATGAAGGTGCCTTCGGCGACGAAGGGCAGGTTCGCGATGGTCGCGGCGATCGCGCAGGTCAGTCCCGACTGGAGAACGCCAAAGACGAAATGGCCGTATCGGCTGGGAATATGCGGCATGGGGTCCGGCCTGCGTTAGCGAAGGCGTTCGCGGAGGCGTTTGCGATGGAGGAGAAGCGCCGGCGGGAGCGGCACGGCGCGCCGGCCGTGCCGCTCCCGGCCGCGCTACGCGAGTTGCGCCACCGCTTCCCGGGTCGTCCACAGCGCGTGCGCGAGGAACCGGTAGTTGATGATGGCCGCCAGATAGCCGTCCCCGTCGGGCAGGCGCGGGCCGGCGGTGGCGTCCCGGACCACGGCGACCTCGAAGCCCTGTTCGATCAGTTCGCGCAGATGCGACTCGATGCACATGTTGGCTGCCATGCCGGCCAGGATGACCTGCGAGACGCCCTTCTTGCGCAACTGCAGCACGAGATCGTTGGTCTCCGGGCCATAGACCTTGTGCGGCGAGGCGATGACGGTCTTGCCGTCGAGGATGTAGGGCTTGTATTCCTCGAGGAAGTCGGCGCCGGAACCTTCGAACTCGTCCACGGTGAGCGGGCCCTTGCGGTCGAACATGCCGATGCTGTGCATGACCTTCTCCAGGGGGCCGCCGAAATGCCATTCGTGGTCCTGGGGATAGTAGTAGTGCGGCGACACGGCGACCGTGATCGCGGCGGCCTTGGCGGCCTGGAACAACCGGCCGATGTTGGCCACCGTGTCGTTCTCCGTGATGCTGGCGCCGACCATCGACCAGGTTGCGCCCTGCGGGCTCAGGAAGTCGTTCTGGGGATCGACCACCACCAGCGCGGCCTTGGCCGGGTCCAGCCTGAAGCCGGTCGCCGGCAAGGCGGGGTTCGCCGGATCGGCGTAGGGGCTGGCCGCGGCCTGCTGGTTCGCGTCGGAGTTGCTTTGCTGGGTCATGACATTCCTCTGTGCTCGGGATGGGTTGGTGCTTCGGGGACTGGCGGGCGGCTCCCGCCCGATCCGGCTGGTCTCTTTTATAAGTGACCAGTCGGTTTATAAAAAGCGGAAAAAAATCAGCGCAGCAGGCGCGGCAGGACAAGGCTCTCGAAACGCGCGAGCGCCGCGCCGCTGCGCTCGACCTTGCCGCGCATTACCGCGCCTTCGAAGCCTTCGACGAGAATCGCCGCGAGCGCGTCCGGATCCTGCCCGGCCGCCAGATCGCCGCGTTCCTGCGCTTCGCGCAGGCAGGCGCTCAGCGCGCTTTCCCAGCGGCCCAGCACGCCGGACAACACCTGCCGCGTTTCCGCGCTGTTGTTCGACAGCTCCAGCGACAGGTTGCCGATCAGGCAGCCCAGCGTGAAATCATGGCGGCGGTGGTCCTCGGACAAGGCGTGGAAGAACCGCGCAACGCGCTCGAGCGGCCGGACGCGCGCATCGTACAGCAGCGGCCCGTGCCTGGCCTCGATCGACAGCCAGTAGCCTTCGAGGATCTCGCCGGCAAACGACTCCTTGCTGTCGAAGTAGTTGTAGAACGAGCCCTTCGGCACCTCGGCCGCGGCCGTGATGTCCTGCACGCCGCAGCCGTTGAAGCCCAGCTCGAGCACCACGTCGCGCCCGGCGGCCAGCAGGCGGGAACGGACTTCGGGATTGGCGGGTCTTGGCATGGTGGATCGTGCTATGGGTTGGGACGGGTTTTAAGATAGTTGGTCATCTATTTATTGTCAATGGGAAGTTGGTTTGTTTCGTTGGTTGGATGATCGAGGGGGAGAAGCCCGGCGTGTTGCCGGCGTTCGGGACGACGCGCGCCAAGGGGAGGTGAGTCGTGCGCAGTGTTCACTTGCGGAAGACCGGCGTCATCGGACGCGCTCATTCTTCTGGTCGACATCGGGAGTCGTTTCGAGTATTTCGAGTATTTCGAGATTGTGCTAGCATGGAACGCATGACTACCAAGCAGGCTTCCTCCCCTTCCCGCAAGCGACGTACCGCGCCGGCCGCCAGTCAGGCGACCAGGGCGCGCGCGGAGCCTGCCCGTGGCGTACCGATGTTCGAGCTGTCGTTCGACGTCGAGCCGGTCGTGTCCGTTGTCCGGCGCCACGTCAAGCTCAGCAAGGAAGCCGACGAGGCTATCACGCACGAACTGGTCGAATTGCTGGGGGGCGCGATCGTGCAGCTGCGGACCACGGAGCACAAGGCGCCGGCTCGACGGGCCGCGCCGGCTCGCAAGGAGGAGCCGCTGCTCACCACCGAGCAGGCGGCGCGGCTCGTCGGCGTCAGCCGGCCCTACATGGCCAAGCTGATCGATTCCGGTGCGGTGGAACTGCATCAGAAGGTCGGCAACCAGCGCCGTGTGCTGCGCAGCGCCGTGACCCGCTGGCAGGAGGCTGAACGGGCGCGGCAGGCCAGGGCGCTCAAGCGTCTGGCCGAGGATCTGGACGAGGAAATCCTCTCGTCGTGAGCATTCCTGTCGTTGCCGATGCCGATACGCTGTTTGCGGCCACGACGCGCGGGATGCTGATCTATCTCGACTACGAGGGGCCGATCAAGCTGCACTGGTCGCCGCTGATTCTCGATGAGGTTGGCCGGGCGCTGGTGGAGACCGGACGGAAGAAGACGCTGGAAGATGCCAGGGCGCACGAGGCGCGCATGCGCGATGCCTTGCCCAATGCGCTGGTGTCGGTGAAAGACGTGCAGGCCCAGTTCCAGGCCGTGGCGCCGGCAGTGCGGTCCGCGAAGGACGCGCACGTTGCAGCTTGCGCACACTACCTGATCGCCGCCAAGGCATATCCCGGCACGCCCGCGGTCGCGCTGGTGTCGCGCAATACCAGGGATTTCAGGAAGGCCGCGCTCGCCGGGCTAGGTATCGTGCTGCAAAAGCCGGATGCCTTTCTCGACGGATTGACAGTGGCACAGCCGGATGAGGTCGCGGCGGCGTTCCGCCGGTTCCGTCTGGATCTGGCTTCCAGGCCCGAACCGGAGGCGCTGCTGGCGCGCCTGGAGCGGGATGGGCAGGTAAAGACCGCACAGCGGCTGCGCGGCTTGCATCAGGCGCGGACGATCGCGCTCTAGGCTTGTTCCTCAGGCGATGGTGGCGCCCGGTCGATTTTCTGTCCCGGGAGCAAACTCCGCGCAACCGCAGGCCGCAGGCAAATCGCAGACAAGAAAAAAAGGGCTTCCAGTTGCCTGGAAACCCTTTTCAAATACTGGTGGCGAATCAGGGACTCGAACCCCGGACCTGCGGATTATGATTCCGTCGCTCTAACCGACTGAGCTAATTCGCCGTTGAAGACCGAAATTATACCTGGGCTTTCAACGCTGTCAACACCTTCCCTGAAAAAGTTTCAGGACGCCGCCGCGGGCCGCGTAGGCCGTGTGCGCAAAAAAAAGCCGGCGGACCTTGCGGCCCGCCGGCTGGAGCGACTGATTACCGGGTCAGTCTTGCCTGCGTATTCCTGCAGCCTGCTGGCCGCGTATGCGCGAGGTCCGTTCAGTCGTTGGCGTAGATGTCGAGGTCCTTGGTTTCCCGCACGAACAGGGAGCCGAGGACCAGCGTCACGCCGGCGATGATGATCGGGTACCAGAGGCCGTAGTAGATGTTGCCGTTCTGCGCCACCAGCGCGAAGGAGATGGTGGGCAGCAGGCCGCCGAACCAGCCGTTGCCGATGTGATACGGCAGCGACATCGAGGTGTAGCGGATGCGGGTCGGGAACATCTCCACCAGCATGGCGGCGATCGGGCCGTACACCATCGTCACGTAGATGACGAGGATGACGAGGACCACCAGCACCATGATGGTGTTCATCTGCGCCGGGTCGGCCTTGGTCGGGTAGCCGGCCGAGGCCATCGAGCTGCCCACTTCCTTCTTGAACGCGGCGATCTGCTTCTTGCTGGCGTCGTCGAAGCTGTGGCCGGCGGTATCCAGCGAGGCGTTGAAGGCGTCGATCTGCTTGTCGCCGATCTTCACCGAGGCCACCGTGCCGGCCGGGGCTTCCACCACTTCATAGCTGGCGGAGGCTTGCGCCAGGGTCCGCTTGACGATGTCGCAGGAGCTGCGGAAATCGATCTCGCGGGCGATCGGGCTGCCCTGGAACGAGCACTGCTTGGGATCGGCGGTGACGACGATCTGCGCGGTCTGCTGCGCGCGTTCCAGCGCCGGGTTGGCGTAGTGGGTGAGCGCCTTGAACAGCGGGAAGTAGGTCAGCATCGCCAGCGCGCAGCCGGCCATGATGATCCACTTGCGGCCGATCTTGTCGGACAGCGAGCCGAAGAAGATGAAGAACGGCGTGCCGATCACCAGCGCGCCCGCGATCAGCAGGTTGGCGGTGGTGGCGTCGACCTTGAGCACCTGGGTCAGGAAGAACAGCGAGTAGAACTGGCCGGTGTACCAGACCACGGCCTGGCCGGCGGTCAGGCCCACCAGCGCCAGGATCACGATCTTGAGGTTGCGCCATTGGGCGAACGCTTCGGTCAGCGGCGCCTTGGAGGTCTTGCCTTCGGCCTTCATCTTCTGGAACGCCGGCGATTCGTTCATCGACAGGCGGATGTAGACCGATACCGCGAGTAGCAGGATCGAGACCAGGAACGGAATGCGCCAGCCCCAGTCGTCGAAGGCCGCGCCGGTCAGGTTGCGGCACAGCAGGATCACGATCAGCGACAGGAACAGGCCGAGCGTGGCGGTGGTCTGGATCCATGCCGTGTACGCGCCGCGCTTGCCGTGCGGGGCATGCTCGGCCACGTAGGTGGCCGCGCCGCCGTACTCGCCGCCGAGCGCCAGGCCCTGCAGCATGCGCAGCGCGATCAGGATGATCGGCGCCGCCCAGCCGATCGTGGTGAAGCCCGGCAGCAGGCCCACGATGAAGGTCGACGAACCCATGATCAGGATGGTCACGAGGAAGGTGTACTTGCGCCCGATCATGTCGCCGAGGCGGCCGAACACCAGCGCGCCGAACGGCCGCACGATGAAGCCGGCGGCGAAGGCCAGCAGCGCGAAGATGAACGCCGCGGTGGGGTCCAGTCCGGCAAAGAACTGCTTGGCGATGATGGCCGCCAGCGAACCGTAGAGATAAAAGTCGTACCACTCGAATACCGTGCCGAGAGAGGAGGCGAAAATCACCTTCTTCTCTTCGGCTGTCATTGCCGAACCCTGGGCGCTGCCGCCGGGCATCGCTACGTTCTGCGCGTTAGCCATTGTCTCCTCCGTTTTGAGATCGGAATCGTTCGGGTGGGCAGCGGGCACGCGTGGCGCGGACACAGCACAGCCACCGAAGTTCAATGGATTGTGGGAGGCGAAACTTACTGCGTTCTGACAATTTCCGCCCCGTTCGCCACTAAACGCTCGGGGTATACGCTAGGCAAAAAAACGCGCCGCGATTGCTGCGGCGCGATGCCTTGCGGCCTTGTCGGCGGGCCGCTTCCGCACTGGGCACGGCGGTCGTGGTTTTCCTGCTATGCAGCATCCTGGCCGCGATGGCGGGGCGTGGTCGATGTGGTGGTTCCGTCATCGCTTTCGTCGGCCGTCAGGTTCATGCGCCATGCGTAGAGCGCCGCCATCAGCACGTAGACCACCAGCGCGCCCTGCGCGCCGACCCAGAACGAGAACGGCCAGCCGAAGAAGTCGAAGCGCAGCTCGCGCGCGAACCAGGCGACCACGAACGTGACCACGAACCAGATCGTCAGCAGCACGGCGATCCAGCGCAGGTTGTGGCGCCATGCGCGGCGCGCGGCAGGAGAGGGCTGGCCGGCCGGCATAGGCGGCGTAGGCTGAACAGGCGAGATGGGCGGAACGTGCGCCGCAGGCTCGACGGGCGACTGGCCGGTATCGCTCATGCGGCATCCCCGGCGACGGGCCGGCGCAGCGTGACGCGGAAGCACGCTCCGGCCAGGCGCGGCTCGGTCTGGTAGACGTTGTCGACGATGGCGACGTCGCCGCCGTGCTGCTGCACGATCTCGCGCACGATGGCCAGGCCCAGGCCGCTGCCCTGGGTCTGCGTGCCCAGCACGCGGTAGAAGCGCTCCATCACGCGTTCGCGCTCGGCCACCGGGATGCCGGGGCCGGTGTCTTCCACCTCGAGGTAGGCGAACGGCTCGAACGCGTCGGCGCGCACGCGCACGGTGGCGTGGCCGCCGGCGGGCGTGTAGCGGATCGCGTTGTCGATCAGGTTGTTGAGCATCTCGGTGAGCATCAGGCGGTTGCCCTGCACCATGACGGGATGATCGTCGGCGTCGACGCCGAGATCGATGCGGCGCGCCCACGCCTGCGGCAGCCAGTCCTTGACCACCTCGCGCGCGAGCGCGCCCAGGTCCAGCGGCGCCATGCTGCCGGCGCCGGCGAGGTTCTCCATGCGCGCCAGCGACAGCAGCTGCGTGACCAGGTGGGCGGTGCGCTCGGAGCTGCCGGCGATCTGCGCCAGCGACTTGCGCAATTCCTCCGGCGTCTGCTCGCGCTGCGCCAGCTCGGCCTGCATGCGCAGGCCGGCCAGTGGCGTCTTCATCTGGTGCGCGGCATCGGCGATGAAGCGCTTCTGCGTCTGCACCGACATGTCCAGGCGCGCGAGCAGGTCGTTGAAGGACGCCACCAGCGGCGTGATCTCCTGCGGCGCGGCGTGCTCGTCGATGGGGCTGGTGTCGCCGGGGTTGCGCGCGCGGATGCGCTGCTGGATCGCGTTCAGCGGCGCCAGCCCGCGCGTGAGGCCGAACCACACCAGCACCACCGCCAGCGGCAGGATCACGAACTGCGGCAGGATCACGCCCTTGATGATTTCATTGGCCAGGCGCGCGCGCTTGTCCAGCGTTTCGCCGACCTGCACCAGCACCGGCTGGGTGTCGCTGCCGTGCTTGAGGTCGACGTAGGTATAGGCCACGCGCACGTCGTTGCCGGCCACGCGGTCGTCGCGCAGCGACACCAGCCCGGCGTGGCCGCGGTCTTCCTCGCTGGGCAGCGGCAGGTCGTTGTCGCCGGCGACGAACTCGCCGTGCGTGCCGACCACCTGGTAGTAGATGTTGTCGCTCTCGTCGGCGCGCAGGATCTCGCGCGCGGACAGCGGCAGCTGCAGCGTGACGCGCCCGTTGACCTCGCGCACCTGCTGCGAGAGCACGATGGCGCTGGCCTCCAGCGAGCGGTCGAACGGCCCGTTGGCGATCGACTTGGCCACCAGGTAGGTCACGGCGATGCTCATCGGCCAGAGCAGCAGCAGCGGCGCCAGCATCCAGTCCAGGATCTCGCCGAACAGCGAGCGCGGCGACGGGTGGCCGGCGCTGTCCTCCAGATGGGGCAGCGCCTCGGCCAGCGCTTCGTCGCCAGGACTGGCATCGGGCGCGGCGGAGTCGGGAGGCGGCGTGGCGGGCCGGGCGGCCCGCGCACGCCGCCGGGGCAGTCGCAGCAGGCTCATGGGGAAGGGTTCGGGTGGTCCGTGGCGGGCAGGCCGGAAGAACGACGCGGGGCGGGCGGCAGGATGGGCGAGGTCTCCCGGCCGGCTAGCCGTGCACCGCGGCGGCCTGGTATTTCTCCAGGCAATAGCCCAGGCCGCGCACCGTGGCGATGCGGATGCCGCCCACCTCGATCTTCTTGCGCAGCCGGTGCACGTAGACTTCGATGGCGTTGTTGCTGACTTCCTCGCCCCATTCGCACAGGTGGTCCACCAGTTGTTCCTTCGAGACCAGCCGCCCGGTGCGGGTCAGCAGGATTTCCAGCAGGCCCACCTCGCGCGCGGAGAGGTCCAGCATCTCTTCGTTCAGGTAGGCGATGCGGCCGACCTGGTCGAAGGCCAGCGGGCCGTGATGCGTCAGCGTGGCGCCGCCGCCGGCGCCGCGCCGCACCAGCGCGCGCACGCGCGCTTCCAGCTCGGACAGCGCGAACGGCTTGGCCATGTAGTCGTCGGCGCCGAGGTCCAGCCCCTTGACGCGCTCGTCCACGCCGTCGGCGGCGGTCAGGATCAGCACCGGCAGCATGGCGCCGCGCGCGCGCAGGCGCTTGAGCACCTCCAGGCCGGGCAGGCGCGGCAGGCCGAGATCGAGGATGAGCAGGTCGAAGGTCTGGGTGGACAGCGCCGAATCGGCCTCCATCCCGCTGGCCACGTGGTCGACGGCATAGCCGGAGTGGCGCAGGGAGCGCGTCAGGCCGTCGGCCAGCACGTCGTCATCTTCAGCGATCAGAATACGCATGGTTGTCTCCACCCAGGCTCGGCTTTGTCGCCCCTTTGCCACCGGGTGTCGCCGGCGGTGCGGGCAGGGCTTGCCAAGCATACTGTTTTTTTATACAGTACCCGCTTGTTCCGGTCGCATTGTGCGCGGCCGGCATTTACCAGATTTTTCCGCCGCCTCTCATGCTGCGCGCCGATGCCACGGGCGGGTCGCGTACCGGGGCGGGCGGCGGAGCGGGCGCAAGCCCGCAAAAGCAGGCAGCGCGCCACATGCGGCCTATTTATACACCATTGACGGAAGGACGACCATGGATGACGGCAAGAAGGCGGGTGCTGGCGTAAGCGCCGAAAAGCAGAAGGCGCTGGCGGCCGCGCTGGCCCAGATCGAGAAGCAGTTCGGCAAGGGCTCGATCATGAAACTGGGCGAAGCCGAAATCGACCAGGACATCCAGGTCGTGTCCACCGGTTCGCTGGGCCTGGACATCGCGCTGGGCGTGGGCGGCCTGCCGCGCGGCCGCGTGGTGGAGATCTACGGTCCGGAATCGTCGGGCAAGACCACGCTGACGCTGCAGGTGGTGGCCGAGATGCAGAAGCTGGGCGGCACCTGCGCGTTCATCGACGCCGAGCACGCGCTCGACGTCAACTACGCCGGCAAGCTCGGCGTCAACGTGGGCGACCTGCTGATCTCCCAGCCGGACACCGGCGAGCAGGCCCTGGAAATCACCGACGCGCTGGTGCGCTCGGGCTCGGTCGACCTGATCGTGATCGACTCGGTGGCGGCACTGGTGCCCAAGGCCGAAATCGAAGGCGAGATGGGCGACTCGCTGCCCGGCCTGCAGGCCCGCCTGATGAGCCAGGCGCTGCGCAAGCTGACCGGCACCATCAAGCGCACCAACTGCCTGGTGATCTTCATCAACCAGATCCGCATGAAGATCGGCGTGATGTTCGGCTCGCCTGAGACCACTACCGGCGGCAATGCCCTCAAGTTCTACGCCTCGGTGCGCCTGGACATCCGCCGCATCGGCTCGATCAAGAAGGGCGACGACGTGATCGGCAACGAAACCAAGGTCAAGGTGGTCAAGAACAAGGTCTCGCCGCCGTTCCGCGAGGCGTTCTTCGACATCCTCTACGGCCAGGGCATTTCGCGCCAGGGCGAGATCATCGACCTCGGCGTGGACGCCAAGATCGTCGAGAAGTCGGGCGCCTGGTACAGCTACAAGGGCGAGAAGATCGGCCAGGGCAAGGACAACGCGCGCGAATACCTGCGCGAGAATCCCGACATCGCCGACGAGATCGAGAACAAGGTGCGCGAGACGCTGGGCGTGGCACTGATGAACGGCACGCCGGCCGCCGCGGTGACGGCCGACGCGAGCTGAGCGGGGCCGGGCGGGGCGCGTTGAGGGCATCGGAGGGCCATCGGGGCCGGCTGGAGTTGAGCCTGGCTCTGGTGGTCGGTGGTCTGCCGATTTCGCGGGGCTTTCTCGTCCGTTTTCTTGCCTGCTCTTTTGTTCGATCTCGCCTGATGTCCGATCTCGCCTGATTTCGCTTGATTCCGGCCGGGGCGGCGCGTGCATTGGCACGC
>NZ_AQPL01000264.1:0-32137 GCF_000395345.1 Cupriavidus sp. WS
GGCGGCGCGTGCATTGGCACGCGCCGCCCCGGTGTGCATTCCGCGGCCGCAATTCGCCGGTGGCCGCGATTGCTGGCGGTTGCCGGCTGTTGCTTGCCCGCCGTTGTTTGCCGGTTGTTGCTTGTCAGTCGTCGCTTGCTTGCCGTCGCCGGTTCGGCGCCGCACCAGGCAGATACATTCCACCGTTGCATTCGCGCCGCTTCCCATCGCGCCGCTTTCTTTCATGGCCACTCGTCCTCCCCTTTCGCTGAAGGCCCGCGCGGTCGGCTACCTGTCGCGCCGCGAGCACAGCCGGGCGGAGCTGGCCCGCAAGCTGGCTCCCCATGCGGAATCGCCCGAGGCGCTCGAGCAATTGCTGGATGTGCTCGAGCGCGAGAACTGGCTGTCCAACGCGCGCTTCGTCGACAGCCTGGTGCATCGCCGCGCCAGCCGCTACGGCGCGGCCCGGGTCATGCGGGAAGCACGCACCCACCAGCTTGGCGGCGACCAGTTGGCGGATCTGCAGGAGCGCCTGCGCGATTCCGAACTGGAGCGCGGCCGCGCGGTCTGGCAGAAGCGCTTCGGCGCGCCGCCGGCCACGCCCGAGGAACGGGCAAAGCAGATCCGCTTCCTGGTGGCCCGCGGCTTCTCCCGTGCCGTGGTGAGCCAGATCATCAAGGGCGCCGACGAGTGGCTGGACGGTAGCGACTGACGCCGCGCGCGGCGTTGTGCGACCGCAGCACGGAGGGTGCCGCCGCGACGCTGCCATGCACCGGCACGGGGCGCATACCTGCTTTGGCAGTAGGCGTATTCACCGCGCCCGGCATCCGTTCCGCCCGTCGCCCGCGCGCCGCCCGAGCGCCTTGCGCCGCGCATTCCCGCACCGCAGCAGGCCATCCGCCGGACGACAATCGCCGGCAACGGCACTCCGCGCAGTTTGTTCCCGGTCAAACTTGTGCGGCATGTTAAAATCCTGCGGTTTCCCGGCCCAGCCGTCCTGAGTCGTTCTGAGTCGTGTCTGTTAAGCCGTTCCTGGTCATATCCATTAGCCGCCTGTTCCCCCGCTCCAGCCTGGTGTTATGCCGCTTTCCCCGCCCGTCAACCGTTCCCTGCGCCATCGCCGTGCCATCACGGCCGAGGCCTATCTTAGGGACGATGGCCTGTGGGACATTGAGGCGCGCCTGACCGACACCAAGCCGCGCGACATTCCGCTGGCCGGCGGCGGCGTGCGCCCGGTCGGCCAGCCGCTGCACGACCTGTGGCTGCGCGTCACCATCGACCTGCGCATGAACGTGGTGGACGCCGAGGCGTGCTCCGACTGGGTGCCGTATCCCGGCCAGTGCGACACCATCGGCCCGGCCTACCGCAAGCTGATCGGCCTGAACCTGATGAAGGGTTTCCGCAAGGCGGTGCGCGAGCGCCTGTCGGGCGTGGCCGGCTGCACCCACCTGACCGAGCTGGCCGGCGTGCTGCCGACCACCGCGATCCAGGCTTTCGCCGGCGACGTCTTCAACATCCGCGACGCCGGCACCGAAGACACCAATCCCGAACCGCCTTACCAGTTGCACGGCTGCCATGCCCTGCATTTCGAAGGTGAGGTGGTGCGCCAGTTTTACCCGCGCTGGTATGGTCACCAGCCGAAGCCGAGGATCAGGGCCGAAGGGTCCCCGATCCCGGCGGCGCAGCCAGCGGAGGTGCTCGCCGCCGCCGACGGCGGCGCCGACTCCCGCAGGCTCACCGGCACCTCCGGCTAAGCCGCACGGCCTGCAAAACGCCGAGATTCCATCTCCACACTTTTACGCCTACCCGAAAGGAAACACGCATGAATATCCATGAGTACCAAGGCAAGGAAATCCTGCGCAAATACAATGTGCCGGTTCCGCGCGGCATCCCCGCGTTCTCGGTCGAAGAGGCCCTGAAGGCTGCTGAGCAACTGGGCGGCCCGGTCTGGGTCGTCAAGGCGCAGATCCACGCGGGCGGTCGCGGCAAGGGCGGCGGCGTGAAGGTGGCCAAGAGCATCGACGAGGTCAAGACCTACGCCACCAACATCCTCGGCATGACCCTGGTCACGCACCAGACCGGCCCGGAAGGCAAGAAGGTCAACCGCCTGCTGATCGAAGAAGGCGCTGACATCAAGAAGGAACTGTACGTTTCGCTGGTGGTGGACCGCGTGTCGCAGAAGGTGGCCCTGATGGCCTCCAGCGAAGGCGGCATGGACATCGAGGAAGTCGCTGCCCACACCCCGGAAAAGATCCATACCCTGATCATCGACCCGGCCACCGGCCTGGCCGACGCCGATGCCGACGACATCGCGCGCAAGATCGGCGTGCCCGACGCGAGCGTGGCGCAAGCCCGCCAGGCCCTGCAAGGCCTGTACAAGGCGTTCTGGGAAACCGACGCCTCGCTGGCCGAAATCAACCCGCTGATCCTGACCGGCGACGGCAAGGTGATCGCGCTCGACGCCAAGTTCAACTTCGACTCCAACGCCCTGTTCCGCCACCCGGAAATCGTCGCCTACCGCGACCTGGACGAAGAAGACGCCAACGAAATCGAAGCCTCCAAGTTCGACCTGGCCTACATCTCGCTGGACGGCAACATCGGCTGCCTGGTGAACGGCGCCGGCCTGGCGATGGCCACGATGGACACCATCAAGCTGTTCGGCGGCGAGCCGGCCAACTTCCTCGACGTGGGCGGCGGCGGCGCCACCGAGAAGGTGACCGAAGCCTTCAAGCTGATGCTGAAGAACCCGAACCTGAAGGCCATCCTGGTCAACATCTTCGGCGGCATCATGCGCTGCGACGTGATCGCCGAAGGCGTGATCGCTGCTTCCAAGGCCGTGTCGCTGTCCGTGCCGCTGGTCGTGCGCATGAAGGGCACCAACGAAGAGATCGGCAAGAAGATGCTGGCCGACTCGGGCCTGCCCATCATCGCTGCCGACACCATGGAAGAGGCCGCCCAGAAGGTGGTGGCCGCGGCCGCGGGCAAGTAAGCCAAGACGCACGAACGCCAACAAAACGCGAACGCGAGCGGCGCGCCGGGCCTGGCCCCGCGCTGCTACGAGCCAAGCAAAGGATTACAGCATGTCGATTCTGATCAACAAAGACACCAAGGTCATCACCCAGGGCATCACCGGCAAGACCGGCCAGTTCCACACCCGTGGCTGCCGCGACTACGCCAACGGCAAGAACGCCTTCGTGGCGGGCGTGAACCCGAAGAAGGCCGGCGAAGACTTCGAAGGCATTCCCATCTACGCCAGCGTGAAGGACGCCAAGGACTCCACCGGCGCCACCGTTTCCGTGATCTACGTGCCGCCCGCGGGCGCCGCCGCCGCGATCTGGGAAGCCGTCGACGCCGACCTGGACCTGGTGGTCTGCATCACCGAAGGCATCCCCGTGCGCGACATGATGGAGCTCAAGGACAAGATGCGTAAGGGCAACAAGAAGACCTTGCTGCTCGGACCGAACTGCCCTGGCCTGATCACGCCGGACGAAATCAAGATCGGCATCATGCCGGGCCACATCCACCGCAAGGGCCGCATCGGCGTGGTGTCGCGCTCGGGCACGCTGACCTATGAAGCCGTGGGCCAGCTGACCGCGCTGGGCCTGGGCCAGTCGTCGGCAGTGGGCATCGGTGGCGACCCCATCAATGGCCTGAAGCACATCGACATCATGAAGATGTTCAACGACGATCCCGAAACGGACGCCGTGGTCATGATCGGCGAAATCGGCGGTCCGGACGAAGCCAACGCCGCGCAATGGATCAAGGACAACATGAAGAAGCCGGTGGTCGGCTTCATCGCTGGCGTGACCGCGCCTCCGGGCAAGCGCATGGGCCACGCCGGCGCGCTGATCTCGGGCGGTGCCGACACGGCGCAGGCCAAGCTGGAAATCATGGAAGCCTGCGGCATCAAGGTCACCAAGAATCCGTCGGAAATGGGCCGCCTGCTCAAGTCGATCCTGTAATCGCCGCTGTCTGGTGAATCCCGCCCGCGAGGGCGGGAGAATTACCGGGCCGGCGCGCGGTTGCCCCAGGGCAGCCGCGCCGCCAGCCACCGATGCCCCCGCCTTCGTGCGGGGGCGCGTCATTCTGGGACGCCAGGAACCTAGGGTATCTCCCGAGGCGGGCGGGAAGGCGATTGAAACCGAATCGAAAGCTTGATACGGTAAATCTCATGTCTGAAAAATCAGACATCCGAATTTTGTCGTTGGCTGAACATCGTCGGTTGCGCATCGCCCGTCGCCATGCGGCGTTCGAACCATAATTCAAGAAACTCGAGGAGCTTTACCGTGGAATTGTTGTCCTCCACCGCATTCTGGATCGCGCTGGGATCCATCATCCTGACCAACATCGTGCTCTCCGGCGACAACGCCGTGGTGATCGCGCTCGCCTCGCGCAACCTGCCGCCCGCGCAGCAGAAGAAGGCGATCTTCTGGGGCAGCGCCGCCGCCATCGTCATGCGCGTGATCCTGACCGTGGCCGCGGTCAAGCTGCTGAGCCTGCCGTACCTCAAGATCGTCGGCGCCGCGCTGCTGGTCTACATCGGCGTGCAACTGCTGACCGGCGACGACGAGGAAGAAGGCCACGCCGCCAAGGAAAATATCTGGGCCGCGATCCGCACCATCCTGATCGCCGACCTCGTGATGTCGCTTGACAACGTGGTTGCCGTGGCCGCCGCCGCCCAGAAGGGGCCGGAAGGCAGTCAGCTGATGCTGCTGGTGCTGGGCCTGGGCCTGTCCATCCCGCTGATCGTGTTCGGCAGCACCATCCTGCTCAAGGTCATGGACCGCTTCCCCATCATCATCGTGCTGGGCGCCGCGCTGCTGGGCTACCTCGCCGGCGAAATGCTGGTGAGCGATCCGGTCGACTCCGCCTGGTTCGAAATGCACGTGCCGCACGCGCACCTGGTGTTCGGCATCGTCGGCGCCGCGCTGGTGGTGGTGATCGGCAAGCTGATGCAGAAGCGCGCGGCACAGCCGGCGTGACGGCCTGATGCCGGTCCCGCTCGCAGGGGCGGGATCGCGGTCAGGCGGGGCGGTGCTCTTGTCGCACCGCGGGACGGGCGGCCCTGGGGCCGCCCGTTGCGTTTTCCGAGACAGGAATCTGGTTGTGAATTCAGTGTCCTTTCGTACTGAATTAAGCGGAACCCTCGGTTTACTGACTGTCTGCGTCATCGCAAGTGACAAAATTTGCGCGCTGTCAAAGCTAGGAGTGCTCTGAAGTGGCGAAAATTGTCACCTGCCAACGAGAGTTCAAGGGGCGCCGGGCTGGCACGCAAACTGCTAAAGATTGTGCAGCATCACATGAAACAAGATGTTTCTATTTGTATCCAAAATTCCTTCGAGGGGTCAATCATGCAACAACGGGTTCAACTGAAGAAACTGGGCCGCCGTGTCCAGAAGGGCTTTACGCTGATCGAACTGATGATCGTGGTTGCGATCATCGGCATCCTGGCGGCGATTGCGATTCCGCAGTATCAGGATTACACGCGTCGTGCGCGCGTTTCGGAAGGGCTGGGAATGGCTGCGGCTGCTAAGACAGCAGTTGCCGAAACATACCAAAGCAAGGGTGCGACCGACATGTCCACGGGGGGGGCAACTAACAATACGGGCTACACCTTCCCTGGCGCAACCGATAACGTTAGCGCTATCGCAATCACGGCGGACGGTGTCATTACCATTACCTATACGGCTGTGACCGGTACGGCGGGCGGTCAGCTTACGTTGACTCCGTGGGATAACACTGGCGCAGGGGCTGCGGTTGCGCTGAGCACCGCAGCGGCATGGCCGGGTACTTGGAAGTGTGCACCGGGCGCCACCGCGCTGCCCCAAGCGGTCCTTCCTGCCAACTGCCGCAGCTAAGTCGAATCTCAATAGGGTATTCACAAAAGCGCCTCTGGGCGCTTTTTCTTTTCCCATCCCCCAAGCTATCATCCGCCTTTTGCCAACCCGGCATAACAAGGCACCCGCATGCTGCCCTCCCGGTCAGCCATTCCCCTCAGTTTCCTCGCCGCCGCGCTCGTCGTGCCCCTGCTGGTCTCGCGGCACACGCTTCCGCTTGCCACCTTCTATGGCGAATGGACGGCCGCGCTGTTGTTCGCGCTTGCCGTGATCGTGCTGGGGGCCGTGACGCCCCGGCAGGCCGGCGGCCTCGCCGGTCGGGCGGAGCCGGCCCGATTCCCGTGGATCATCCTCTTCCCGCTCTGGCTCATCGCCACCGGCATTGCGCAGGGCCTCGTTGGCATGGCCGATGTTCCCGGCAGCCGGCTGATCACCGAGCTGACGCTGGCGCTGGCCGCCGCGGTGATGTGGGCGGCGTGGCGGCAGGGCCGGGCGGCGTCCGCGCAGGAGCGGCAGGCGCTGGCCGATACGCTCGCCACCGCGTGGCTGGTGGCCGGGCTGCTGGGCACGCTGGCGCAGTGGGTGCAGGTCTTCGGCCTGGAGCCGGATACGTTCGGGCTGGTGTCGACCTATTTCTACGATGACAACCGTCGCCTGTGGGGCAACCTGAACCAGCCCAATCACCAGGCCACGGTCGAGGGGCTGGCGCTGGCGGCGGCGGTGTGGCTGGCCGCGCGCGGCTGGCTGCGCGCGCCGGCGTGGCTGGCGGCGGTGCTGCTGCTGGAGAGCGGCATCGTGCTGTCGGGTTCGCGCACGGGCGTGCTGCACGTGGGTCTGGCCGCGGCTTATGCGCTGGTGGCGGCATGGATGGCGCGGGGGCAGGGCGCCGGCGCTGGCGTGCGGCAGCGCGGGTCCAACCCGATGCGCCGCCCGGCCGGGCTGGTGTTCGCCGCGGTGGCGATGGTGGCGATGCTGCTGGTCCTGCAGCCCGCGATCAAGAGTGCGGGTCAGGCGATGGGCTGGCGGCTGTTCGACACGGTGGCGCAGTTGCAGGGCGCCGACCAGCTTTCATGGCGGGGCGCGATGTGGACCCACGCGTGGGCGATGTTCCGCGCGCATCCGTGGCTCGGTGTGGGCTGGGGCGAGTTCGGCTGGGCGCAGTTCCAGCAGATGGCGCAGGTCGGCGTCAGGGTGGAGATGTCGCTGCATGCCCACAATGCCGTGCTGGATCTGCTGGCCAAGACCGGCATCGTGGGCGCGGCCGGCGCCTTGCTGTCGCTGCTGGCATGGCTGGGCCGCGTGGTCTACCGGCGCCTGTGGCGCGGCGACGCGCCGGAGCGCGCGCAGACCGTCCTCGTGCTGACATGGCTGGCGATGCTGGGCGCGCATTCGATGCTGGAGTACCCGCTGCACTACCTGTATTTCCTGCTGCCGTTCTGCTTCATGCTGGGCTGGCTGGAGCCGTCCGGCTTCGGCCGCGCGCGGCTGCCGCGCGCGGCGGCGGTGCTGGCGGGCCTGGTCTTCGCCGGTGTGTCCGTCACCGTGCTCGCGACCATGTGGATGGACTTCCGCCGCGCCGAGGCGCGCGAGTATGCGCACGCCGGGCACCGGGCCGCGCTGCCCATGCCGCAGCGCTGGTTCCGCCAGGCGGCCGAGTCCGACGCGGCCGAGGATGCGGTCATCACCGCGGCCAACGCCGCGCAACTGCTCGGCCCGCATATCGCCGCGGTCCACCTGCTGCCCACGCCGACGCTGATCGCGCGCACCGCGTGGCTGCTCGCGCTGACCGGCGACCCCGTGCAGGGCCGTGCGTGGCTCGAGCGCCTGCGCTTCTATTACGCCGGCGACGAGGCCCGGCAGTTCGCCGAGGTGGCGCGTGCCTGCGCCGGCGTGGACGCGGCCGCGCGGCCGCGGGAATTCTGCGACTGGGTCGAGGCGCGCAGCAAGGCATGGCCCGGCCCGGCGCCGGCCCATGATGCGCAGGATGATGCGGAGGATGGCCCCGCATAGACACATCCCGCGCCGCGGCCGGCCTCGGGGCCGGCGCGTGCGCGGGATGCGGGGACCAGCGTGGCGGCCAGGCGCCGCTTACTGCGGCGGGGGCGCGTAGCCCGGCGGCGGAGGCGGATAGTAGTAGGTCGGCGCCGGCGGCCGCGGGGACGAGGACATCATCTGGCCATAGACCGGCACGCGGTGGCCGCTGGCGTACATGCACTGCACGTAGGCCGCGTCGTAGCGGCGCTGGCTGCCGTAGCCGGACGCCTGCGCATTGCCCGCGCCGACCGCGGCGCCGGTCAGCAGGCCCACGCCGGCGCCCACGGCCGCGCCGGAGCCGCCGTTGAACGCCGCGCCGGCGGCCGCGCCGAGCGCGGTGCCGACGGCCGCGCTGCCGAGCGCGCTGCCGGTGGCGGCCTGGTTGGCGGTGACGCCGCCGACCTGCCCGAAGGCGAACTGGCGGCAGCTATAGTCGTCGGCCCGGAACTGGTCGAAATTCTTGCCCGTGCCCGGCAGCACCATCACGCTCGGGCCGCTGGGCATCACGGCGCAGCCGGCCAGCGCCAGCGCGGCCAGGGGCAAAGCCAGCAGAACGGGCCGCCTGCACAGGCCCGGGCGGGTGAACGCTTTCATCTGGGTACCTCGATACTGGTCAACAAATCGTCTCGCGCGGCCACCGGCGGTGCCGCGCGTCGTCGCATGCCACAGCGGCATCGCGTCAGGCCGGGGGCCGGGCGGGGACCTTCTGCCAGCCGCCCGGGCACGCCTTGATGTACGGGTAGTAGCCGTCCGGCTGGCTGCAGTGATACCAGAACGCCTGCTCGGGCGCCGGCGCGGCGGCACCCGCGCCGCCGCCCATGTCGACCGGGCCGTCCTGGCCCTGCTCGATGTATTGCGGCGGCGCCGACGGCACCGCGACCACCGGCGGGTAGTAATACGGCGGAGCGTAGTACGGATACGGGTAGCCCCAGCCGTAGCCATAGCCAAAACCGGGGCCGATCACGACCCCCACGTTGCCATGCCACCCGCCGTGCCATCCTCCCCCATGCCCATGCCATCCGCCGCCGCCGTGCCACCCGCCGCCGCGGGCCGCCAAAGCGGCTCCGCTCGCACCCAGCGCCGCCAACACCAGCACTATCTGGCCAACCCTACGCCCGTTCATCTTGCTCACCTTGGATTGATGCGGGGCCGCGCCCCGCGGGTAGCGCAACAGCGCTCCCTGACTGCATTGAATACCAATTTTCCCGATGTGGCGCGTGCCTCGCGGCTGGCGAAATGCGGCGTTACGCTTGTTACAGCGGAATGGCACGGGCCGTAAGACCGTGTCATGCACGGTAAGAAAACCAGACGCGCACGCAACGGATACGATACATGACCGGCGCGGGAGTGATCCCACGCGTCGGACCGTGCTCCGGCGCGCTTCAACCGGCCGCCACCCAGTCCCCCGACTTCCCGCCATGCTTCTCCAGCACGCGCACATCGGTGATCGTCATCCCGCGATCCACCGCCTTGCACATGTCGTAGATGGTCAGCAGCGCCACCTGCACGCCGGTCAGCGCTTCCATCTCCACGCCGGTCTGGCCGCGGGTTTCGGCGCGCACCGTGCAGCGCACGGCGGAGGCCGCCTCGTCGAGGGCGAAGTCCACCGCCACCTTGGTGAGCGCCAGCGGATGGCACAGCGGAATCAGGTCGGAGGTGCGCTTGGTGGCCATGATGGCGGCCACGCGGGCGATGCCGAGCACGTCGCCCTTCCTGGCGTTGCCGTCCCGCACCAGCGCGAAGGTGGCCGGCAGCATGGTGATGGTGCCGGTGGCGAGGGCCACGCGGTGGCTGTGCGCCTTGGCGCCGACGTCGACCATATGGGCTTGTCCGGCGGAATCGAAGTGGGTGAGCTGGCTCATGGCGTGGGCGGGAATCGAAGGGGAGTTGCGGCAATGCCGGGGACTGGCCGGAGGCCCGCCGCGCCAGTTGGCGCGCGGCCTGGGTGGCATCGGGGACCTGTCGGGCCCGCCTTGGGCGCGCCCGATGGGAATGGTTTCCGGAGGCCGCTATCATAGCAAGATGCGCAAGAATTCAACGCTCCGCGGAGCGCTCTCCTCGCCCGCCCGACAGGCCTGCCCGACATCGCCCGGAATGCGTCCGCGGCATGCCCGCGCCGCCGCTTCCCGCATTTCCCGCGCTTCGGCTAGCCTGG
Source organism: Cupriavidus sp. WS (assembly GCF_000395345.1). Lineage (NCBI taxonomy): Bacteria > Pseudomonadati > Pseudomonadota > Betaproteobacteria > Burkholderiales > Burkholderiaceae > Cupriavidus > Cupriavidus sp. WS. Next base: position 10,006 of record NZ_AQPL01000264.1, read on the forward strand.
CGCGCCGCTCGCTCGCGGCGCTGCTGGCGCTGACGGTGGCCCTGCCCGCGTGGCCGCAGCAGCGCGCGCTGCTCAACGATCCGGCGCGCACGGCCGCCGACGCCGTCTATGGCGGCGACAGCAGCGACCAGGTCTACGACAACCTGAACCGCAGCGTGAAGGCGGGGCAGAAGTCCGAGTTCGGGCTGCGCACCAACAACACCGTGGTGGAGGGCAGCGGCGTGCAGCTGCCCGACCTCGGCGACCCTTCCACGGCATCGCTGACGCCCGACATGGAGCGGCGCCTGGGCGAGCACATCATGCGCGACATCCGGCGCGATCCGGACTACGTGGTCGACCCGCTGCTGGCCGACTACCTGAACGCGCTCGGCTACCGCCTGGTGCAGGCGGCGCGCCGGCAGAACATCTCGGGCTCGACCGGCTCGGGCACCTTCGCCACCGGCTTCGAGCTGTTCGCGGTGCGCGACCGCACCATCAACGCCTTCGCGCTGCCCGGCGGCTATATCGGCGTGCATACCGGCCTGCTGGTGCAGTCGGAGACCGAGTCGGAGCTGGCCTCGGTGCTGGGCCACGAAATCGGCCACGTGATGCAGCGGCACATCGCGCGCGGCATCACCTCGCAGGACCAGTCGATGTGGATCTCGCTGGCGTCGATGGTGCTGGCCGGGCTGGCCGCCACCAAGAGCGGCGACGCGGCCTCGGCGCTGGCGATGGGCGGGCAGGCGGCGGCGGTCGCCAACCAGTTGTCGTTCTCGCGCGGGGCCGAGCGCGAGGCCGACCGCGTGGGCTTCCAGATCATGACCGCGGCGGGCTTCGACCCGCAGGGCATGCCGGACTTCTTCAAGCGCCTGCAGCGCGTGATGGGCATCTCGGAAAACTCGGTGCCGGCCTATGTGCGCACCCACCCGCTGACCTCGGAGCGCATCGCCGACATGCAGGACCGCGTCAGCCACGTGGCGGTGCGCCACGTCGGCAGCACGCCAGAATACGAGTTCGCGCGCGTGCGCTCGCGCATCATCCAGGAAACCACGCCGAGCGACCTGCAGAACGTGCGCGCCGCGCTGCAGGCGCAACTGCCCTCGGCGGCGCCGGCGCGCGTGCCGGCGCTGTATTACGGCATGGCCTTCGCCGACCAGCGCCTGGGCCGCAACGCCGCCGCCGAGCAGTCGCTGGCGGAGGCGCGCCGGCTCTACGGCACCATTCCCGGCGCGACCTCGGGCAGCCCCATGCTGGACGTGATGGCGATCGAGCTGGCGCGCGCGCAGGGCCGGCCGCAGGATGCGCTCAACCAGGCCGCGGCGTCGATGAGGGCGTTCCCGCTCTCGCACGCGGTGGCGGTGAGCTACGCGGCGACCTTGCTGGGGGCGGGGCGGCTGGACCAGGCGGTGGCCTTCCTGCGCGAGCGCACGCGCGAGGACATCTCGCGCGCCGAGTGGTGGGACATGCTGGCGCGCGCCTATGCGGGCCAGGGCCGGCGCGTGCAGCAGCACCAGGCGCTGGCCGAGAAATACGCCATCGACGGCGCCTACCAGGCCGCCATCGAGCAGTTGCAGATCGCGCGCAAGGCCGGCGACGGGGATTTCTACACGCTGTCCGAGGTGGACGCGCGGCTGCACCAGCTCGAGCGGCAGTTCCGCGAGGAAAAGCAGGACAACAAGGGCATGCCGAACTAGCCGCGGCCGCGGTTCGGGCGGCCGTTCAGGCGGCCGTTCAGGAGGTCACTCAGGCCGCCGCTTCGCCCGCCGGCGGCGCCGGCTGGCGCACGAAGCCGTAGCGGACCGGCACTTCGTCCTGCGCGACCGGCTCGATCGGCACGTCGGCGCCGTCGAAGTGGAACACGCCGAGATCGCCGCCGCAGGCCTCGCCATGCCAGGTGCAGGCGCTGCTGAAGGCGTCGAGGTCATGGTCGTGCAGCAGCGCGGCCGCGATGCCGCCGCCGCCTTCCGCCTCGCTTGCCTCGATCTCTCCGGTCAGCACCACGTTGCCCTGCTCGTCGGCAAGGCAGCCGCGCAGCGCGAACGCGCGGCCGGTGGTGGTGTGCAGCCGGCCCTGGTGCAGCCGCACGATCCACGGGGCGTAGGCCAGCGCCACGAACACGCGCTGCGGCCCGTTCTGGAAGTACCAGGCGCCGCGCTCGTCGCGCTGGTAGTTGCGCTCGATGAAGGCGACCAGCGCCTCGTGCCGGATCGGGTCGCCGGACAGGCCGTGCTGCTGGGCGTACTCGTTGCGCATGCGCCATTGCCCGCGCCGGTCCAGCGCCAGCCAGCCGTAGCAGTTGGGTACGTTGGGCCAGCGGGCCATCGCTTGCTTGACTGTCTCGTCCATGATCTTTGTCTCCTCTGTGGCGCGCCTCGCGGCGGGCCGCCTCGCCGGCCGCGGGGCTATGCCACGCTGTCGAAGAATTGCAGGATGCGCGCCGGCAGCCACTCGATATGGCCAGCATACGGCAGCACCGGCAAGGCCCGCAGCAGATCTTCGCGCGGCGTCATGAAGCCGACGTGACCGCCGTGCGCCGGCTGCTCCAGCCGGACCTGCGCGCCGACGTCGGCGGGGCCGGGCAGGTAGCGCGCCGGCAGGAAGGGATCGTTGCGCGCGTTGAGCACCAGCGTGGGCACGGCGATGGCGCCGAGCACCGGCTTGCTGGAGGCGCGCGCCCAGTAGTCGTCGGTATCGCGGAAGCCGTGCAGCGGCGCGGTCACGATATTGTCGAAGGCGTACAGGTCGCGGCTGGCCAGCATGGCGGCGCGGTCGAACAGGCCCGGATACTGGCGCAGCTTGTCGAGCGACTTGCGCTTGAGCGTCTGCAGGAACATGCGCGTGTAGAGCATGTTGAAGCCCTGCGACAGCGCCGCGCCGCCGCCGGCCAGGTCGAGCGGCGCCGACACCGACGCGGCCGCATCGACGAAACCCGCGCCGCCGCCTTCCTCGCCCAGGTAGCGCAGCAGCGCATTGCCGCCCAGCGAGATGCCCACCGCCAGCAGCCCGCGCCCGTGCGCGCAGTATTCGCGGTGCAGCCGCTCCAGGATCCAGCGGATCTCCTGCGCGTCGCCGGAGTGGTAGAAGCGCGGCGCCAGGTTGAGCTCGCCCGAGCAGCCGCGGAAATGCGGCACCACGCCCTGCCAGCCGCGCGCGGCCAGCGCGTGCATCATGGCCTGCGCGTAGTGGCTGCCGGAATTGCCTTCCAGGCCGTGGAACATCACCAGCAGCGGCGTGCCGGGCGTGACCGCGTGGGTGGTCCAGTCGAGGTCGATGAAGTCGCCGTCGGGCGCGCTCCAGCGCTCGCGCCGGAAGGCCGCGCGCGGGCGCCGGGTGAAGCGCGCCGGGATGATGGTCTGGGCGTGGCCGCCGGACAGCCACCAGGGCATGCGGCGGCCGCCGCCGAATGCCTTCGCGCCGGATGCGTTCATGCTGCCGGGCACGGCTAGTGCAGCGCCTGCCCCGGTGCCGTGCTGACGGCGGCGACCTGCGCGGCGTTGGCCGGGCTGCAGTGGATATGGGCCAGGCGCCAGCCTTCGTGGTTCTGCATCAGCACGTAGGTGGTGTGCACGTACAGGTCCGCCTCGACGCGGTCGCCGCCGAAGCGCAGCGCCTCGGTCACGTCGAAGATGGCCACGCCGAGCGAGGCGTGGCTGCTGGTCTCGATCACGTCGATCAGCACCGGCTGCAGGTCGAGCAACTGGGCGAATGCCTGGCGCAGCTGCTCGTGGCCGATCAGGCGCTGGCCGTCCGGCATCACGCAGGTGACCGAGTCCTCGTCCAGCCACAGGCGCAGCGCGCCGTCCGCGTCGCGCAGTTTCATGGCTTCGCGAAAGGCTTCGACAATGTCTTCGGCGGAATCGAACAGGCGGGCAAAACGAGGCATGGTGACAGGGCTCAGGGATTCGTTGGCCGGATCGACACGGACTTGGGGGCCGGCATCAGGTGCGTCGGGCTGGTGCGTCAGGCGCGGTGCAGGAGCTTGCGCAGCTCCACGAACACCATTTCCGGCTCGATGTCTTTCAGGCATCGCAAGTGGCCCAGGGGACACTCGCGCTTGAAGCAAGGGCTGCATTCGAGCTGCAGCCACATGATACTAGCAGCCTGCGACAGCGGGGGCGTGTGGCGCGGGTCGCTCGAGCCGAACACCGCCACCTGCGGCCGGTTCAGCGCCGCGGTGACGTGCATCAGGCCGGAGTCGTTGCAGACCGCGCCCTCGGCCAGCGCCAGCAGGTCCACGGCGTCGTCCAGCGAGGTCTGGCCGCACAGGTTGCGCACGAACGGCGCGCCGGCGACGATCTCGGCGGCGATCTCCGCGTCCTTGGGCGAACCCAGCGTGACCATCTGCGCGTAGGGGAACGAGCGCTTGAGCATCTGCGCCAGCTCGGCGAAGTGCGCGGCCGGCCAGCGCTTGGCCGGGCCAAACTCGGCGCCCGGGCAGAACGCGATCAGGCGCGTGCCGGGCGGGATGCCGAAGCGCTCGGCGGTCTTGGCCATGCGCGCCGGGTCGGTGCGCAGGCGCGGCTCGGGCAGGTCCTCGGGCAGGCGCGCGCCGGGTTTGAGCGCCAGCCGCGCGTAGTGCTCGACCATCGGCGGGCGCTGGTCGCGCGGCGGGTTGGCGTGGCGGATGTTGAGCATGCCGAAGCGCGCCTCGCCGCGGTAGCCGACGCGCAGCGGAATGCCGGCCAGCCACGGGATCAGCGCCGACTTGAGCGAGTTGGGCAGCACGTAGGCGGCGTCGTAGCCTTCGTTCTTGAGCTGCTGCGCGAACATCAGCCGCGCCGAGAGCTGCAGCTTGCCGTGCGCCAGCTCGCTCGGGAACACCTGGTTGATCTCGGGCATGCGCGCCAGCACCGGCGCCACCCATTTGGGGGCGAGGGCGTCGATCAGCAGGCGCGGATGGCGCGCCTTCATGAGCGAGAAGAGCGGCTGCGCCATCAGGGCGTCGCCGATCCAGTTGGGGGCGATGACGAGGGCTTTTTTCATGGATGGGGCGCTGCCGGAAAGAAAGGCGTGATGCAGGCGCTGACGGTGCCGGCGGGCAGGCCGGCCGCGCGCGCCGCGCACGCCGACGCTCCGGCGCGCCTGGAAGCGGGCCGGAGCATCGGGACGGTGCGGTCAGGCGTGGAGCGCGTCAGTGGTGGCCCTTGATGACGGTGCCTGCCTTGAGCTTGTAGACGGTGCCGCAGTACGGGCACTTCACTTCGCCGGTGTCCACCACGTCGAGGAAAACGCGCGGATGGTAGTTCCAGGCGGGCGTGTTGCCGGTGGGGCAGTGCAGCGGAAGGTCTTCTGCGCCGATTTCGATTACGGAGGCGGTTTGCGTCATGGTCTTGCGAGGATGGTGTTGGTCTTGTGGGGAACAGGGGGCGCCGGGCGCTGGCCCGGCGGCTGGGTTCGGTGCGTCCGCGGCAGGCTTGCGTGGCCGCGCTCAGACCAGCGTCAGCCAGCGCTTGTACTGCTCGCTGGTGCCGCCCACGGCGGCGAAGAAGGCGTCCTGCACGCGCTTGGTGACGGGGCCGCGGCGGCCTTCGCCGATGATGCGGTCGTCGAGCTCGCGGATCGGCGTGACTTCGGCCGCGGTGCCGGTGAAGAAGGCTTCGTCGGCGCAGTAGACCTCGTCGCGCGTGATGCGCTTCTCGCGCACCGGGATGCCGAGGTCGCGCGCGATGGTGAGGATGGCGTCGCGCGTGATGCCGTCCAGGCACGAGGCCAGGTCGGGCGTGTAGATCACGCCGTCGCGCACCACGAACACGTTCTCGCCGGAGCCTTCGCTGACGTAGCCTTCGGTGTCGAGCAGCAGCGCCTCGTCGTAGCCGAGGCTGGTGGCTTCCTGGTTGGCCAGGATCGAGTTGATGTAGTAGCCGCTGGCCTTGGCGCGCACCAGCGACACGTTGACGTGGTGGCGCGTGAACGAGGAGGTCTTGACGCGGATGCCGCGCTCCATGCCTTCCTCGCCCAGGTAGGCGCCCCACGGCCACGCGGCGATGGCCACGTGGATGGTGTTGCCCTTGGCCGACACGCCGAGCTTTTCCGAGCCGATCCACACCAGCGGGCGGATGTAGCAGGATTCGAGCTGGTTGGCCTTGACCACCTCGCGCTGCGCCTGCGCCAGCGTGGCCTCGTCGAACGGCATCGCCATCTGGAAGATCTTGGCGGAGTTGAACAGGCGGCGGGTGTGTTCCTTGAGGCGGAAGATCGCGGTGCCGTCCGGCGTCTTGTACGCGCGCACCCCCTCGAACACGCCCATGCCGTAGTGCAGGGTATGGGTGAGCACGTGGATCTTGGCGTCGCGCCATTCGATCAACTTGCCATCCATCCAGATTTTTCCGTCGCGATCCGCCATCGACATGGTTTTCTCCGTGTGCGTCGTCAGCAATACAAAAGCGACATTGTAAACCCCGGGACCCCCGGTGCCAACGCGGTCGCGGCGCCGGTGCGGCTTAAAATCGTCACATTGTGTCCGCTGCCGTACCCATGCCGCCTTCGTTTCCTCCCGCCACGCCCCACGCCGATCCGCTGACCGCGCTGCTGCGCGACGCGCTGTTCTCCGGCGCGCCGGAGCAGGTCGTCGAGCCCCTGCTGATGCTGGCCGGCGACCGCGCCGGGCAGGCGCGGGCGCTGGTCGACGCCCTGCTGGCGGCCGGCGACGCGCGGCTGCTGGACCGCGTGGCGCTGCCCTACCGCTGGCACATCGTGCTGGCCGGGCTGGACGTGCTGTTCCACGATTGGGACCCGCGCCTGCGGTCTTGCCTCGATTACGCGCTGGCCTGCGCGCGGGCCGATGCGCCGGCGGTGCCGCCGCACATCCGCGGCGCGCTGGCCCAGGGCCTGCTGTTCGCCGGCGACGCGCCCGGCGCGCTGGCGCTGATCCCGGCCAGCGGCGGCAGCGGCGACGACCTGGCGCAGCGCGCGCTCGCGCGCCTGCAGCAAGGCGACTGGCCCGGCGCCCAGGCCGGCTTCGAGGCGGCGCTCAGGCAGATCCGCGCCGAGACCGGCGAACGTGCCGGGCTGCTGGGCCCCGCGCTGGCGCCGTTCTACCCGCTGTCGCTGCTGGCGCAGCGCGCGCCCGTCCACCTGGAGCGCGCGCGCCGCTTCTGCCAGGCGGAAGCCGGCACGCGCACGCCGGCGGCGCGCGGGCGCTGGGGCTTGTGGGTCCACGCGCTCGACGCGCAGCGCGGCGACGCGCGGCTGGACGAAGCCGCCTTCGCGCTGGCGCCCGAGGTGCCGCCGCTGGCGCAGTTCTGGCGCGTGCTGCTGCGCGCGTGGCTCGGCGACGGCGTGCCGGCCAGCGGGCGCCGCCAGCCCGAAGCCGAGCGCGCCCGCGCCGTGGCCGGCCTGCGCGAGCGGCTGCAGGTCTGCGGCATGGACTGGCTCGGCCGGCAACTGGACGGCGCCGTGGCGCTGGCGGACGGGGAGCCGGTGCCCGCGCACTTCTTCGCCGGCCAGCGCCGCGAAAGCTGGCGGCTGGCGCTCGACGCGCTGCAGGCGCTGGCCGGCGAGACGCGCGCGCCCGACGGCGCCAGCGCCAGCCGCCTGCTGTGGGCGGTGACGCTGGACGCCGACGGCGCGGTCGGCACCATCGAGCCGCTCGAGCAGGCGCGCGGCCCGCGCGGCTGGAACAAGCCGCGCCCGCTGCCGCTGGCGAAGCTGGCCGAAGACGACCGGCTCGAGCCGTGGGACGCCCGCGTGGCGCGCGCGATCCGGCGCGACCAGTCCTCGCGCCGCCGCTACGTGCTCGACCGCGCCGCCGCGGTGTTGGCGCTGGTCGGCCATCCGGGCGTGGTGCTGGCGCAGGCGCCCGAGCAGACCCTCGAGGTGGTGGAAGGCGCGCCCACGCTGGAGGTGGTGCGCGACGGCACGCGCTACACGCTGCGCGTGTCGCCGCCGCTGCGCGAGGCGCCGGCGCTGGACAGCTTCCTGCCGGCCGGCAGCCGCGCCGAGGCCGAGGCGCTGCGCCAGATCACCGTGCTGCGCGAAGGCTCGCAGCGCCTGCGCGTGATCCGCCTCACGCCGGCGCAGCAGGGCGCCGCGCAACTGATCGCCGACGGGCTGGCCGTGCCGGCCGAGGCGCAGGGCCAGCTCGACGCCACGCTGCGCGCGCTGTCGGGGCATTTCCAGGTGCATTCCGACCTTGGCGGCGGCACGCGCGAGCTCGAGACCGAAAGCCGCCTGCGCGCCGAGCTGGCGCCGCTCGGCGAGGGCCTCGCGCTGCGCCTGGTGGTGACGCCGCTGGGGCCGCTGGGCCCGCGCCTGGCGCCGGGCGGCGGGCGCGAGCGGCTGATGGCCGCGGTGCGGGGCGAGTCGCTCGCCACCCAGCGCGACCTCGCCGCCGAGCTCGCCAACGTGGCCGAGGTGTTCGACGCGCTGCCCTTCCTGGTGCCGCGCGCGCCCGACAGCGGCGAATACGACTGGACCCTGACCGACCCCGAAGAGGCGCTGTCGGTGGTCGAGGCATTGCCCGGGCTGGCCGGCGTGCAGGCGCTGGAATGGCCGCGCGGCAAGGAAGTGCGCGTGACCGGCGCCGACATCGCCCAGCTGGCGGTGCGCATCGAGACCGAAAGCGCCTGGTTCAAGCTGGTCGGCGAGCTGCGCGTGGCCGAAGGGCTGGTGGTGCAGCTCGGCGAGCTGCTGGCCTGGGCCGCCAGCCACGCCGGGCGCTTCATGCCGATGGGACAGGGCGTCTACGTGGCGCTCACGCGCAGCCTGCGCGCGCGGCTGCGCGACCTCGCCAGCGTGGCGCACGGCGCGCGCGACGGCATCCAGGTGCCGCTGATGGCCGCGCCCTGGCTGGACGACGTGCTGGCCGGCGCCGGCGTCGACCCCGACAGCCATTTCCGCGAGCGCGCGCGGCGCCTGCGCGGCGCGCGCGCCAGCCTGGCCGCGCTGCCCGCCAACCTGGCGGCCGAGCTGCGGCCCTACCAGGAAGACGGCTACCGCTGGGCCATGTCGCTGGCCGAGGCCGGCTTCGGCGCCTGCCTGGCCGACGACATGGGGCTGGGCAAGACCCTGCAGGCGCTGGCCGTGATGCTGGCGCGCGCCCCCGGCGGCGCCGCGCTGGTGGTCGCGCCGACCTCGGTATGCGGCAACTGGGCCGAGGAGGCGCGCCGCTTCGCGCCCACGCTGCGCGTGCATCTGTATGGCGAGAACACCGCCGAAGGCGAGCGCGGCGCGCTGCTGGCGCAGGCCGGCCCGTTCGACGTGGTGATCGTCACCTACACGCTGCTGCTGCAGGCGCGCGCCGCGTTCTGCCAGCGCGAATGGCATACCGTGGTGGCCGACGAGGCGCAGTCGTTCAAGAACGCCGCCGCGCGGCGCGCGCAGGCCATCTTCGCGCTCAAGGCCGGCTTCCGCATGGCGCTGTCCGGCACGCCGGTCGAGAACCGGCTGGCCGAGCTGTGGTCCATCATGCGCTTCTGCAATCCCGGCCTGCTCGGCTCGCTGGCGCGCTTCAACGAGCATTTCGCCGTGCCCGTCGAGCGCAACGGCGTGCGCGAGGCCGCGCTGCGGCTGCGCCGCATGATCGCGCCGTTCGTGCTGCGCCGGACCAAGGCCCAGGTGCTCGACGAGCTGCCGCCGCGCACCGAGCTGGTCCTGCGCGTGGAGCCCGACGCGGTGGAAGCCGCCCACTACGAGGCGCTGCGCCGCCAGGCGCTGGCCGAGGCCGAGGCCGCGGTGGCCGCGCCGGCGCGCGGCGCCGGGACGGGCCAGCTGAAAGGCCAGCCGAAGGGCCAGCCGGCCCCGGACGCGCGCATCCACGTGCTGGCGCAACTGATGCGGCTGCGCCGCGCGGCCTGCGACGCGCGCCTGGTCACGCCGGAGCTGGACCTCGGGAATCCCGGGCAGGACGGCGCCAAGCTGCGCGCGTTCGTGCAACTGGCCGGCGAGCTGGCCGCCAACGGCCACAAGACGCTGGTGTTCAGCCAGTTCGTCGATTTCCTGCAACTGCTGCGCGACGGCCTGGAGCGCGCCGGGCTGGCCTGGCAATACCTCGACGGCGCCACCCCGGCGGCCGAGCGCACCCGGCGCGTGGCGGCCTTCCAGGCCGGCGAGGGCGACGTCTTCCTGATCAGCCTGAAGGCCGGCGGCTTCGGCCTCAACCTGACCGCGGCCGACTACGTCGTCATCGCCGACCCGTGGTGGAACCCCGCAGCCGAGGACCAGGCGATGGGGCGCGCGCACCGCATCGGCCAGCAGCGCCCGGTCACGGTGTACCGCCTGATCAGCGCCGGCACCATCGAGGAGCGCATCCTCACGCTGCACCACGGCAAGCGCGCGCTGGCCGACGGCATCCTGGAAGCCGGCGAGGAGGGCGGCGCGGCGATGGACGGCACCGCGGCGCTGCCCGACATCGACGAACTGGTGGGGCTGCTGCGCCGTTGAGCCGGGCTGCGGCGCGGCCCGGTACGTCATGTCTGCTTATGCCAACATGGCATACCTTCAAGCGATCTGGATCGTTGGTGATGCGGCGGATCGTTGGTATCTTGCTGTCCTGGCCCGGGGCGCAGACCCCGGCCGCGCGCCCCTGGCCCCAGCCTTGCTTCGCCCTGAACTCCCGCGATCCTTTTTTCCGACGGTGCCCCCCATGTTCCGCATTGCTTCCCGCCGCTTCCCATTCAGCACCCGCGCTTCGCGCCTGGCCGCCGGTCTCGGCGCGCTGGCGGCGATCTGCGCCGTTTCCACACTTTCGGCGCCGGCCCGCGCCCAGGGCGCGGCATGGCCGAACCAGCCGATCACCATCCTGATGGGCTTCACCGCCGGCTCGGGCGTGGACATGGTCGGCCGCACGCTGCAGGAGTCGCTGCAGAAGTCGCTCAAGACCACCATCATCTACGACTACCGGCCCGGCGCCGGCGGCAACGTGGCCTCCGAAGTGGTGGCCCATGCCAAGCCCGACGGCTACACGCTGCTGCTCGGCACCGCCGCCACCCACGGCATCAACCCGGCGCTGTACAAGAGCCTGCCGTTCGACGCCGAGGCCGACTTCACGCCGGTGGCGCCGCTGGTCGAGGTCTCCAACGTGCTGACCGTGAACCCGGCCGTGATCGACGTGAAGTCGGTCAAGGAATTCATCGAGAAGGTCAAGGCCAACCCCGGCAAGTACAACTACGCCTCCACCGGCAACGGCACCGGCACGCACCTGGCCTTCGCCGAGTTCAACGCGCGCGCCGGGCTGGACATGGTGCACGTGCCGTACAAGGGCGGCCCCGACGCGCTGCAGGCCGTGCTCAAGGGCGAGGTCTGCTGCATTTTCAACCAGGTGCAGAGCGTGCTGCCGCAATACCGCGCCGGCAAGGTGCGCCTGCTCGGCGTGACCACCAAGGGCCGCGTGGCGGTGATCCCGGAAGTGCCGACCATCGCCGAGAGCGGCCTGGCGGGCTTCAACAGCACCATCTGGTTCGGTTTCTTCGGGCCGAAGGGGCTCGATCCGAAGATCAGCAAGAAGATCAACGACGCGGTCAAGGTGGCGCTGGAAACGCCGGCGATCCGGCAGAAGCTGATCGAGGCGGGGAATTCGCCGCGCGTCGAGACCGTGGAGCAGTTCCGGGAGACGGTGAAGGCGGACCGGAAGAAGTGGGCGGGGGTGGTGAAGAGTGTGGGGGCTTCGATCGATTGATTTGGTTGGTGCTGGCTGGCGTTTTTCCCCTTCAACGTCAACTGCGGTTTCACCTCCCCTGCGGGGAGGCGACCTACTTTCTTGTCTCGCCAAGAAAGTAGGCAAAGAAGGCGACCCGGATGCGGCGCCTCGCCGTCGAACCTGGAAGAGCGGCCGGGGCGCAAACTCGGATCGCCTCAAGGCGATCCTCAGACATGCGCCCCTCTTCTCCGCTCTTCCAGGTCCGCCGGCGAGGCGCCGCATACGGGACCTGACCCCCTCCACGGCTCGCTTCGCTTTGCCGTGGGGCGCGCCGGGAATCCTGGGGTTTGCCTGTCTTTTCTTGTCTTTCCTTTGTCTTTTCCCTGTTTTGCTCCTGCCTTATTCCTGTTAAGCGGATGCTTACGAGGGTGCGGGGTGGCTCTATAATGGCCGCTTGCCTGCGCGGGCTTGCCTGCCCGGCGCAGCCGCCCCATCCATCCCTCGCATCATGACCTTCCAGTCTCCCCAGGCGCTGCAGCGTGCCTGGCAGCGTTTTGATCCGGCCGAACGGGCGGGTTTCGTCGATGGCGCGCGTCATTTCGCGCCTTCCTTGCCGGCGGTGTTTTCGTGGGGGCTGGTGACGGGCGTGGCGATGAGCAAGTCGGTCATGACGGTGCCGGAGGCCATCGGCATGTCGCTGCTGGTCTACGCGGGGTCGGCGCAGCTGGCGGTGCTGCCGCTGTTCGCGGCGGGTTTGCCGCTGTGGACGATCTGGCTGACGGCGGCCGTCGTCAACCTGCGCTTCGTGATCTTCAGCGCGGGGCTGCAGCCGCATTTCAGCCATCTGCCGCTGTGGCGCCGCACGCTGCTGGGGTCGTTCAACGGCGACCTGCACTTCGTCTATTTCATGCAGCGCTATGCCACGCCGGGCTACGAGCCGGGCAAGGAAGGGTATTTCTGGGGCATGGCGCTGACCAACTTCGTCATGTGGCAGGTCTCGTCCATCGCCGGCATCGTGCTGGCCAGCGCGTTTCCGGACAGCTGGGGGCTGGCGCTGGCCGGCACGATGGCGCTGATCCCGGTGATGGTGTCCACCATCGGCTCGCGCTCGACGCTGCTGGCGGTCGCGGTGGCGGCCACGCTGGCGCTGCTGTGCTTCGACCTGCCTTACCGGCTCGGGCTGGTGGCGGCGGTGGTGGGGGCGATCGCCGCGGGCATGGCCAGCGACGAGCTGGCGGCGCGCGCCACCTTGCGCGGCATCCGCCGGCGCAATGCCGGGGCCGGGCGTGCCGGCGCGGCGCCTTCGGCGGAGGACCGCGCATGAGCCATTTCCAGATCTGGGTCGCGCTGGCCGGCATGGCGCTGGTGACGATCGTCACGCGCGCGCTGTTCCTGATGGCCGGCGAGCGCGTGAGCGTGCCGGACCGCCTCCAGCGCGCGCTGCGCTATGCGCCGGCGGCCGCGCTGGCGGCCATCATCCTGCCGGACCTGATGACGTGGCAGGGGCATTTCTCGGTGGCGCCGGGCAACTTCAAGCTGGTAGCCGGCGCGGTGGCGCTGGGGTTCTACCTGCTGACGCGGCGCATGGTCGGCATGATCGCGGCCGGGATGGCGGTGTACACGGGCCTGCGCCTGTTCGCCTGAGCCCCGCCGGGGGCCGGTCAGTCCGGCTTGCCGCTGTCGCCGCCGTCGCCGCCACCGGCTTCCGGCCCCGGCCCGAGCGCCGCGCCCAGCTGGGTCAGCAGCCGCGCCAGGCGCGCCTGGGTGCCGGTGCCGGTCTTGAGGAATACCGCCTTGAGCTGGCTGCGCGCGGTCTCGTGGCGCACGCGCAGGCGCTCGCTGGCTTCGGGCAGGCCCATGCCGGTGGCCAGCAGGGCGGCGAGCCGGATCTCGGCCGGCGTCAGTCCGTAGAGGTCGCGCAGCAGCCCGGGCAGGTGCGCGGCCGACGCGCCGTCTTCATGGATCACCACCAGCGCCGCCGGCTTCTGCCACGGCAGCGCGAAGCGGTGCGACGGCGGCAGCGGCAGCACGATCACCTGCGCGCTGGCGCCGTCGGGGTGGCGCGCCAGCGCCGCCTGGGCCGGCTGCGGACTGTGCGCGGCGCAGGCGGCGGCCACCATGTCGGCCAGCGGGCGGCCGAGCTGCCATTCGCTGGCCTTGCCGGCGGGGTCGAGCCGCCGCACCCAGCGCTCGCCGATGGCGTTGCTCAGCAGCACCTGCCGCTCGGCCGAGAAGGCGATCAGGCCGAACGACACGCGCTCCAGCACCTGCGCCGACAACCGGGCCTGCATGGTCAGCCCGAGCGTGCGGTCGCGCATCGCCATCGCGGTGCGCATGTGGGGCAGCGCCCAGTCCAGCGCGCGCGTGTCGGCCTCGGTGAACACGCCCTGCGAGAACGAGCGCTGCAGGGCGAAATACACCTCGTAGTGCGGCTGCCGCTCGACCAGGCAGGCGGCGTAGGAGCACAGGTCGAAGCGGTGGAAGAAGTCGCGGTAGAACGGGCTGCGCCGCATGGCGCCTTCGCCGAAGTCGCGCGCGTCGATGTACCACTGTCCGGGCGAGAGCTTCTGCGCGAACAGCTTGCCCGGGTCGATCTCGTGGAATTCGCCCTCGTAGGCGGCGAGCAGTTCGTGCACGGGCCGCACCATCTCGCTGACGGTCATCAGGTCGCGGTCGGTGTCGCGCACGATCATCGACGCGTGCGCGCAGCCGGCGAAGCTGCTGATGGTGTGCAGGCTGCGCTGCCAGGCCTGCGCGTCGAGAATGCCTTCGTACAAGCCACGGATTGCCCCGTGCATGTCCTCGTTCATGATTACCCCCGCATCGCGACAACGGCATGTGCCGTGTGGCGCCGGCGCCGCTTCCCGAAAGCGCGTCCGGCCTGGTGCCGTGGGTCCCGTCTGATATTGCCTGGCTTTGCCTGGTATCGCGGGCCTCTGGCTTGGTCTTCGCGTGCCCCTTTGTAGAGACAATGCACGCTGTGGCGCAGGTTACGAGACAGCCGGCGAATCTTTCACCCCCCGTTCAGGGGGTATGCCGCGGGGATGCGGCAGCTTTGCCTCCGGTTGTGATCGGCGGCTAACCCGGAGGTTGGGTAAGACGGCGCCCAAAACGCGCAAAACGGTAGTTGCGTTCAGGTAAAATGCCGAATTTCCCCGATTTTCGCTCTCTTCCACATCGCCATGACCTCTGTCCTGCGTCTTTCCGATCTCATCTCCCAAGGCAAAATCGCCGGCAAGCGTGTCTTTATCCGCGCCGACCTGAACGTGCCCCAGGATGACGCCGGCCACATCACCGAAGACACCCGCATCCGCGCCTCGGTGCCGGCCATCGAGGCCTGCCTGGCCGCCGGCGCCGCGGTGATGGTGACTTCGCACCTGGGCCGCCCGACCGAGGGCGAGTTCAAGCCCGAGGATTCGCTGGCGCCGGTGGCCGCGCGCCTGTCCGAACTGTTGGGCAAGCCGGTCAGGCTCGTGCAGAACTGGGTCGACGGCACCGGCGAGGTCAGCCAGGTCAAGCCCGGCGAAGTGGTGCTGCTGGAAAACTGCCGCGTCAACAAGGGCGAGAAGAAGAACAGCGACGAACTCGCGCAGAAGATGGCGCGGCTGTGCGACGTCTACGTCAACGACGCGTTCGGCACCGCCCACCGCGCCGAGGCCACCACGCACGGCATCGCCAAGTACGCGCCGGTGGCCTGCGCCGGCCCGCTGCTGGCGGCCGAGATCGACGCGCTGGGCAAGGCGCTGGGCCAGCCGGCGCGGCCGCTGGTGGCCATCGTCGCCGGCTCCAAGGTCTCGACCAAGCTGACCATCCTCAAGACGCTGGCCGACAAGGTCGACAACCTGGTCGTCGGCGGCGGCATCGCCAACACCTTCATGCTGGCCGCCGGCCTGAAGATCGGCAAGTCGCTGGCCGAGCCGGACCTGGTGGCCGACGCGCGCGCCATCATCGAGCTGATGGCCGCGCGCGGCGCCTCGGTGCCCATTCCCGTCGACGTGGTGTGCGCCAAGGCATTCAGCGCCACCGCCGCGGCCACCGTCAAGGACGCCGCGGACGTGGCCGACGACGACATGATCCTGGACATCGGCCCGAAGACCGCGCAGATGCTGGCCGAGCAGCTCAAGGCCGCCGGCACCATCGTGTGGAACGGCCCGGTCGGCGTGTTCGAGTTCGACCAGTTCGGCAACGGCACGAAGGTGCTGGCCGGCGCCATCGCCGAGTCGAAGGCGTTCTCCATCGCCGGCGGCGGCGACACGCTGGCGGCCATCGCCAAGTACAACATCGCCGACCGCGTGGGCTACATCTCCACCGGCGGCGGCGCTTTCCTGGAATTCCTCGAGGGCAAGAAGCTGCCGGCCTTCGAAGTGCTGGAGCAGCGCGCGGCAGGCTGAGCCGGCACGCGCCGCGCGCCGCGCGGCGCCTGTGATGACGCCGCCGGTGCCCATCCACGAGATGGCGCCGGCGGCCCGACCATGCTGGACCGCGCGGCCACCGGACCGGGCCGGCCACAAGCCAAGGAAACAGTGTTCATGACCCGCTCGACCAAGATCGTCGCCACCATCGGCCCCGCCTCCAGCACGCTGGAGGTGCTCACGCGCATGATCGCGGCGGGCGTGGACGTGGTGCGCCTGAACTTCTCCCACGGCACGGCCCAGGACCATCTCGAGCGCGCCCGCCTGGTGCGCGAGGCGGCCCAGGCGTGCGGGCGCGAGGTCGCCATCATGGCCGACCTGCAGGGCCCCAAGATCCGCGTGGGCAAGTTCGAGCAGGGCAAGATCACGCTCAAGGCCGGCGATCCGTTCGTCCTCGACGCGACCTGCGCGCTCGGCAACCAGGAGCGCGCCGGCCTCGACTACGAAGACCTGCCGCGCGACGTCGGCCCGGGCGACCTGCTGCTGCTCAACGACGGCCTGATCGTGCTGGTGGTCGAGCGCGTGTTCGGCCACGAGATCTTCACCACCGTGAAGATCGGCGGCGAGCTGTCCAACAACAAGGGCATCAACCGCCAGGGCGGCGGCCTGTCGGCGCCGGCGCTGACCGCCAAGGACATGGACGACATCAAGACCGCGATGGCGCTGGGCGCGGACTACGTGGCGGTGAGCTTCCCCAAGAACGCCACCGACATGGAAATGGCGCGCCAGCTGGCCGCCGTGGCCGGCCAGCCGCACCAGCACAAGACCCGCATGATCGCCAAGATCGAGCGCGCCGAGGCGATCCGCCCGGGCGTGCTGGAAGAGATCCTGCAGGCGTGCGACGGCATCATGGTGGCGCGCGGCGATCTCGCCGTGGAAGTGGGCAACGCCGCGGTGCCGGCGCTGCAGAAGCGCATGATCCGGCTCGCGCGCGAGGCCAACAAGCTGACCATCACCGCCACCCAGATGATGGAGAGCATGATCGTCAACCCGGTGCCGACGCGCGCCGAGGTCTCGGACGTGGCCAACGCCGTGCTGGACGGCACCGACGCCGTGATGCTGTCGGCCGAGACCGCCGCCGGGCGCTACCCCGTGGAAACCGTGGAGGCGATGGCCGCGGTGTGCGTGGAAGCCGAGAAATCCGAGGTGGTGCAGCTCGACACCGATTTCCTCAACCAGACCTTCGCCCGCATCGACCAGTCGATCGCGATGGGTGCGCTGTTCACCGCCTATCATTTGCAGGTGAAGGCCATCGCCGCGCTGACCGATTCCGGCGCCACCGCGTTGTGGATGAGCCGGCACCGCATCCACGTGCCGATCTACGCCATGACGCCCAACCTGGCCTCGCAGCGCAAGATGCAGCTCTACCGCAACGTGGTGGCGCTGCCGCTGGAAGCCAGCACCGACCGCGACACCGCGCTGGAGCAGGCCGAGGAGCTGCTGCTGGCGCGCGGCGTGGTGCAGCGCGGCGACTTCATCGTGCTCACCATCGGCGAGCCGATGGGCCAGCCCGGCGGCACCAACACGCTGAAGATCGTCAGGGTCGGCGCCTGATGCCGGGGTCTGTGTCTTGCCGAGCGGAAGGGCAGGCGGGCGCCCGCGACAATACGAATACGAAGAACCGAGCGAAATACCGAGACACCCCATTCTTTCTTTAGGAGTTTTGACATGCCACTCGTATCGATGCGCCAGCTGCTCGACCACGCCGCCGAAAACGGCTACGGCCTGCCGGCCTTCAACGTCAACAACCTGGAGCAGGTCCAGGCCATCATGCAGGCCGCCGACGAAGTCAACGCGCCGGTGATCATGCAGGCCTCGGCCGGCGCGCGCAAGTACGCGGGCGAGCACTTCCTGCGCCACCTGATCGAAGCCGCGGTGGAGGCCTACCCGCACATCCCGGTGGTGATGCACCAGGACCACGGCCAGTCGCCGGCGGTCTGCCAGGCCGCCATCGACCTGGGCTTCTCCTCGGTGATGATGGACGGCTCGCTGCGCGAAGACGGCAAGACCCCGTCCGACTATGAGTACAACATCGACGTGACCCGCAAGGTGGTGCAGCTCTCGCACGCCATCGGCGTGACCGTCGAAGGCGAGCTCGGCTGCCTGGGCTCGCTCGAGACCGGCGAGGCCGGCGAGGAAGACGGCATCGGCGCCGAAGGCAAGCTCGACCACTCCATGCTGCTGACCGACCCCGAGCAGGCCGCCGACTTCGTCAAGGCCACCCAGCTCGACGCGCTGGCCATCGCCATCGGCACCTCGCACGGCGCCTACAAGTTCACGCGCAAGCCCACCGGCGACATCCTGGCGATCGACCGCATCAAGGAAATCCACGCGCGCATCCCCAACACCCACCTGGTGATGCACGGCTCGTCCTCGGTGCCGCAGGAACTGCTCGAGGAAATCCGCAAGTTCGGCGGCGACATGAAGGAAACCTACGGCGTGCCGGTCGAGGAAATCCAGGAAGCGATCAAGTTCGGCGTGCGCAAGATCAACATCGACACCGACATCCGCCTGGCCATGACCGGCGCGATCCGCCGCTTCTTCGCCGAGAACCCGAGCAAGTTCGACCCGCGCGAATACCTCAAGCCGGCCCGCGAAGCGGCCAAGCTGGTGTGCAAGGCGCGCTACGTCGCGTTCGGCTGCGAAGGCCAGGCCTCGAAGATCAAGCCGGTCTCGCTCGACGCGATCGCCCAGCAGTACAAGTCGGGCGCGCTCGCGCAGGTCGTGCAGTAAATTGCAGTCCGCGCCGCCGGCACGCCGGCGGCGCCAACGTATGCCCTGCGTCTCCGGCCGGGTCCCCGGCGCGGGGGCCGCCGGGGACGACGCTTTTCCAGGCCGCGCGCCTGGCGCCGCGTTTTATCGGAACCACCATGTCCAACGCCCTTTATCAGTCCTCCATCACTTCGCTGCCGCTGCTCGGCCACGGCAAGGTCCGCGACAACTACGCCGTCGGCGACGACAAGCTGCTGATCGTCACCTCCGACCGCCTGTCCGCGTTCGACGTCATCCTGGGCGAGCCGATTCCCGGCAAGGGCCGCGTGCTCAACCAGATGGCCAATTTCTGGTTCAAGAAGCTGGCCCACATCGTGCCGAACCACGAGACCGGCGTGACCGCCGAAAGCGTGGTGAGCCCGGCCGAGGTCGAGCAGGTCAGGGGCCGCGCCGTGGTGGTCAAGCGCCTCAAGCCGATCCTGGTCGAAGCCGTGGTGCGCGGCTACCTGGCCGGCAGCGGCTGGAAGGACTACCAGGCCACCGGCAGCGTGTGCGGCATCGCGCTGCCCGCCGGCCTGCAGAACGCGCAGAAGCTGCCCGAGCCGATCTTCACCCCGGCCGCCAAGGCCGAGATGGGTGAGCACGACGAGAACATCTCGTTCGGCGAAGTCGAGACCCGCATCGGCGTGGACCTCGCGCGCCAGATGCGCGACATCTCGATCCGCCTGTACAAGGAAGCGGCCGACTACGCCGCCACGCGCGGCATCATCATCGCCGACACCAAGTTCGAGTTCGGCCTGGACGACAACGGCACGCTGACGCTGATGGACGAGGTGCTGACCGCGGATTCGTCGCGCTTCTGGCCGGCGGACTCGTACCAGGTCGGCACCAACCCGCCGTCGTTCGACAAGCAGTTCGTGCGCGACTGGCTCGAAGCCGTGCGCATCGACGGCAAGCCCTGGCCCAAGACCGCGCCGGCGCCCAAGCTGCCCGAAGACGTGATCGAGAAGACCGCCGCCAAGTACCGCGAGGCGCTGACGCGGCTGACGGGCGAGGAATTGCAGTAATTTGGGGAGGCGCCGCGCCGCTTGCCAGCCCCCGCTCTCTCCCCGGCCCCTCTGCCGCGGGCGGGAGAGGGGAGCAAACCGCCGAGAGGCGTGACCCGGCGCGGCAAAGCGTGCCGGACGGATTCATAAGGATTTGACGTGAGCAATACAGCCAAGCCGCTGGTCGGCGTCGTGATGGGCAGCAGTTCCGACTGGGACGTGATGCAGAACGCGGTGGCCATGCTGAAGGACTTCGGCGTGGCCTTCGAGGCGCGCGTGGTCTCGGCCCACCGCATGGCCGACGAGATGTTCGAGTACGCCGCCAGCGCGCGCGCGCGCGGCCTGCGCGCGATCATCGCCGGCGCCGGCGGCGCCGCGCACCTGCCCGGCATGATCGCCGCCAAGACCATCGTGCCGGTGTTCGGCGTGCCGGTGCCGTCCAAGTACCTGCGCGGCGAGGACTCGCTGCTGTCGATCGTGCAGATGCCCAAGGGCGTGCCGGTCGCCACCTTCGCCATCGGCGAGGCCGGCGCCGCCAACGCCGCGCTGCATGCCATCGCCACGCTGGCCACCACCGACGACGCGCTGGCCGCGGCGCTCGAGGCGTTCCGCGCCCGCCAGACCGAGGCGGCGCGCGCGATGACGCTGCCGGTCTGAGCCGCGCCATGCCGAAAACCAAGCCATCGGCGCCGGTCCGGCCGCCGGCCCGCGGCGAACTGGTGCGGGCGGTCGTGCTGGCGGTGGCCGGCACCCTGCTGTTCTGGTACGGCATGGGCTTCCTCGGCGGCGCCGGCGCCGAGCCGGACGCGGCCACGCGGGCAAGCTGGGCCTACCAGACCTTCGGCCGCGACGGCCCGAGCATGGCCATCGCCGCGGTCGGCATGATCATGCTGCTGGCCGGCGTGCGCATGGGCAAGCGCTACTGGCTGAAGTCGCGCGGCCACCGCTGACGCGCCCCGCCTGCCGTTGCCGCCTCTGTCCCCGTTTTCGCTCCCGGCCCCGTTGCCATCGGCGCCCGAAGTGCCCATGATGCTGGTGGTACTGGTGTAGCGCCCCGTTTTCCAAAATTCGTTTCAGGAGGCCTGCGTGCCCACCGACATCCATCCCCATCTGGTCGAAGCCCACACGCCGGAATCGCGCGCCGAGTTCGGCATCGACAATCCCAGCGCGCCGATCCTGCCCGGCGCCTGGCTCGGCGTGCTCGGCGGCGGCCAGCTCGGCCGCATGTTCGCGCACGCTGCCCAGGCGATGGGCTACAAGGTCTGCGTGCTCGACCCCGACCAGGACAGCCCGGCCGGCACCATCGCCGAGAAGCACATCTGCGCGCCCTACGTCGACGAGGCCGCGCTGGCCGAGATGGGCGCGCTGTGCGCGGCCGTGACCACCGAGTTCGAGAACGTGCCCTCGCTCTCGCTGGACCGGCTCGAGCAGCTCGGCGCGTTCGTCGCGCCGCGCGGCTACTGCGTGTCGATCGCGCAGAACCGCATCGGCGAGAAGAAGTTCTTCGCCTCGTGCGCCGAGCGCACCGGCGTGCCCACCGCGCCGCACTGGGTGATCCAGCACGACGCCGACGTCGACCAGGTGCCCGAGGGGCTGCTGCCCGGCATCCTCAAGACCGCGCGCATGGGCTACGACGGCAAGGGCCAGGCCCGCGTCAAGACGCGCGAGGACGTGCGCGCCGCGTGGCGCGCCATGCAGCGCGTGCCGTGCGTGCTGGAAAAGATGCTGCCGCTGGCCTACGAGGTCTCGGTGCTGGCCGCGCGCGCCGCCGACGGCAGCACCGCCACCTGGCCGCTGGCCGAGAACGTGCACCGCGACGGCATCCTGTTCGCCACCACCATGCCGTCGACCAGCGTCTCCGACGACATCGCCGACCGCGCGCGCGCGGCGGCCGCCACCATTGCCACCGAGATGGGCTACGTGGGCGTGCTGTGCATCGAGTTCTTCGTGCTGACCGACGGCTCGCTGGTCGCCAACGAGATGGCGCCGCGCCCGCACAACTCCGGCCACATCACGATGGACGCCTGCGAGACCAGCCAGTTCGAGCAGCAGGTGCGCGCGATGGCGCGCCTGCCGCTGGGCAGCACGCGCCAGCACTCGGCCGGCAAGATGCTCAACCTGCTCGGCGACGCCTGGTTCGAGTTCGGCCTCGAGCGCACGCCGGCGTGGGACGCGGTGCTGGGCCAGCCCGGCGCCAAGCTGCACCTGTACGGCAAGAGCGACGCGCGCCCCTCGCGCAAGATGGGCCACGTCAACTGCGTGGGCGGCGAGGCGGCCGACGCCGCGCGCAGCTTCGACGCCGCGCTGGCCGCGCTGCACATCGAGCCCTGACGCCACTGCTGCCACTGCTGCCACTGCCGCCGCCGCCGTTCCCACCACTTCAGAGACTTGCCGATGTCGCGCATGCC
>NZ_AQPL01000265.1:0-1104 GCF_000395345.1 Cupriavidus sp. WS
GCCGTTCCCACCACTTCAGAGACTTGCCGATGTCGCGCATGCCCACCTCCGCCGAACTTGACCAGGCGGCCCGACTGCTGGAAGCCGGCCAGCTGGTCGCCTTTCCCACCGAGACCGTCTACGGCCTCGGCGCCGACGCGGAGAACCCCGAGGCGATCGCGCGCATCTACGCCGCCAAGGGCCGGCCCTCGAACCATCCCATCATCGTGCACGTGGTGGACGGCGGCGACATCAGCTACTGGGTCGACGACGTGCCGCCCGCCGCGCAGGACCTGATCGATGCCTTCTGGCCCGGCCCGCTCACGCTGATCCTCAAGCGCGCCGCGCACATCCCCGCGGCGGTGGCGGGCGGGCAGGACAGCATCGGCCTGCGCTGCCCCTCGCATCCGGTGGCGCAGGCGCTGCTGGCGCGCTTCAAGCGCGGCCGCGGCGGCATCGCCGCGCCGTCGGCCAACAAGTTCGGCCAGGTCAGCCCGACCACCGCCCAGCACGTGCGCGACGAATTCGGCGACAGCGTGTTCGTGCTCGAAGGCGACGGCGTGGAGGTCGGCATCGAATCCACCATCGTCGACCTGTCGCGGCTGGAGCAGGGCATCGGCCCGGTGCTGCTGCGTCCGGGCGCAATCACCGCGGCGATGATGGCGCCGGTGCTGGGCGCCATGCCGCTGCCGCCGGACGCCGCCGCGCCGCGCGCGTCGGGCACGCTCAAGGCGCACTACGCGCCGCACACGCCGCTGGCGCTGTCGTCGATGGCCGAGTTGCCCGCGGTGCTGGCGGACCTGCCAGCGGACGCCAGCGTGGCCTGGGTCGGCAACCGGGCTGCGGCCGATCCGCGCTGTGTTTGGGTGCCGGCGCCGGACAGCGCCGAGGCTTATGCGCGGGAGTTGTATCGCCTGCTGCGCAGGCTGGATCGGGAGGGGTATGCGTTATTGGTGGTGGAGGCCTTGCCGGCGGGGCATGAGTGGGATGGGGTTAGGGATCGGCTGCAGCGGGCGGCTGCGGCGTTTGAGTGAGGGGGATTTGGTTTTTTGGGGTTTGGCTTCAAAGGCAAAGGCTTTAACTTCAAAGGCTTTAGAAGCTTAAAGTCAAAGGCTTAAAGTCAAA
>NZ_AQPL01000266.1:0-11420 GCF_000395345.1 Cupriavidus sp. WS
CTGCCCCGCGCCCCGTCCCCGATGCCGCCGCCATGCGCGCGCGCCTGGCATGCCGTGGCCGCCGTGCTGCTCGGTGCCGCCCTGCTCGCCGGCGGCGCGAGCGCGCTGGCCGCGCCCGCCCGCCTGCCGCCCGCCACCGACCTCGCCGCGCAGGGCGCGGCCGCCGCCGGCAAGGGCCAGCCGCTGGTGGTGCTGGTCAGCCTGCCCGGCTGCGTCTACTGCGAGACCGTGCGCCGCAACTATCTCGGCCCGCAGGCCGCCGCCGGCGAGATCGAGGCGCGCGAGCTGGACATGACCGCCGCCACGCCGCTGCGCAATGCCGACGGCACCATGACCACCGCGCGCGACTGGGCGCGCAGCCACAACGTGTCGGTGGCGCCCACGGTGCTGTTCCTCGACGCTCGCGGCCGCTCGCTGGCCGCGCCGCTGCAAGGCCTGCAGCCGGATTTCTACGGCGCCTACCTGGAGCAGGCGCTGGACCAGGCCCGCGCGGCGCTGGCGGCGGCGCCACGCTGACACCGCCCGGCACTGCGGCCAATCGCCGCAGCCCGGCCGCGCCCGGAATTGCCTCCGGCAGCGCTTCGGCCGCGGCAGTAGAATGGGAGCTTATCCCCTGACCCGCCGGCAAGCATCATGACGACCTCGGCTTCCCCCGCCATGTCCACCCCGACCACCCGCGCCGCCCAGCGCAAGCTGTGGCCCGTCATCGGCGCCGTGGTGCTGGTCGCCGTGCTCGGCTTCTTCGGCTACCGCGCGATCGCGCCGGCCAACGCCGCGCCGCCCGCCACCTTCACGCTGCTGTCGGGCCAGAAGATCAGCACCGCCGACCTCAAGGGCAAGGTCTACCTCGTCAACTTCTGGGCCACCAGCTGCACCACCTGCGTCAAGGAGATGCCGGAAATGGTCCGCACCTACGACAAGTTCAAGGGCAAGGGCCTGGAGTTCGTGGCGGTGGCGATGAGCTACGATCCGCCGATGTACGTGATGAACTATGCGCAGACGCGCCAGCTGCCGTTCAAGGTGGCGATGGACTCCGACGGCGCCGCCGCCAAGGCCTTCGGCGAAGTGCAACTGACCCCGACCACCTTCGTGATCGACAAGGACGGCCACATCCTCAAGCGCTACGTGGGCGAGCCCGAGTGGGACGCGCTGCACAAGCTGCTCGGCGACGCGCTGGCCAAGGCCGCCTGACCCGCCTTCTTTCTCGTCTTTCCCCGCCTGCGCCAGCCTTTGCAGGCACTTTCCCGCAGCGTTTCCCGCTGACAGGGCCACGCGCGCAACGCTGCGGCTTGCGCGCGCGGCCTGTATAGATATACAGTTACCGGCAGCCGTTTCTCGCCCTCGTCCCGCCCATGCCGGGCAGCGCACATGCGCGCCCCCGCAGCCCAGAGGCTCCTGCCGTGCTACTCGATTCCGCCCCCGCTGCCACCCCTGCCGCCCCTGCCACCCCTATTGCCGCTCCCGGCGACGCCCCTCCGGCTTCGCCCGCCACGCCGCCGCCGCCCGCCGCGGAAGTGCCGCCGCATCTCGCGAAGCTGAATCCCGAACAGCGCGCCGCCGTGACGCACGAGGCGCACTCGCCGCTGCTCATCATCGCCGGCGCCGGCTCGGGCAAGACCAACACGCTGGCGCACCGCGTGGCGCACCTGGTGCTGGGCGGCGCCGATCCGCGCCGCATCCTGCTGCTGACGTTCTCGCGGCGCGCCGCCGCCGAGATGGGGCGGCGCGTGGAGCGCATCGTCGACCAGGCGCTCGGCAACCAGGCCTCGGGCGCCGGGCGCGCCGCGCTGCAATGGTCGGGCACCTTCCACGCCATCGGCGCGCGCCTGCTGCGCGAATACGCCGAGACGCTCGGCCTGTCGCCCGCCTTCACCATCAGCGACCGCGGCGACGCCGCCGACCTGATGAACATGGTGCGGCACGACCTCGGCCTGTCGGCGCAGGCCACGCGCTTCCCGCGCAAGGAAACCTGCCTGTCGATCTATTCGCGCGTGGTCAACACCCAGGCCCCGCTCGAAGACGTGCTCAAGCACTGGTTCCCGCGCTACGCCCAGTGGGCCGACGCGCTGCGCGGCCTGTTCGCCGGCTACGTGGAAGCCAAGCAGAAGCAGCAGGTGCTGGACTACGACGACCTGCTGCTCTACTGGGCGCAGGCGCTCGGCGAGCCGGCGCTGGCGCAGGACATGGGCGCGCGCTTCGACCACGTGCTGGTCGACGAATACCAGGACACCAACGCGCTGCAGGCCGCCATCCTGCTGCGCCTGAAGCCGGACGGGCGCGGCCTCACGGTGGTCGGCGACGACGCGCAGTCCATCTACGCGTTCCGCGGCGCCACCGTGCGCAACATCCTCGATTTCCCCACGCGGTTCTCGCCGGCGGCGGACATGGTCACGCTGTCGCAGAACTACCGCTCCACGCAGCCCATCCTGTGCGCCGCCAACGCCGTGATCGGCCTGGCCGCCGAGCGCTTCACCAAGGACCTGTGGTCCGAGCGCGCCTCGGCCGAGAAGCCGCACATCGTGGTGGTCAACGACGAGGCCGACCAGGCCCGCTACGTGGCCGAGCAGATCCTGGCGCGGCGCGAGGCCGGACTGGCGCTGATCTCGCAGGCGGTGCTGTTCCGCGCCGCCGACTACAGCGCGCAGCTCGAGATCGAACTGGTCCGCCGCAACATCCCGTTCGTGAAGTTCGGCGGCCTGAAATTCCTGGAGTCGACGCACGTCAAGGACGTGCTGTCGGTGGTGCGCTGGATGGAGAATCCGCGCGACCGCATGGCGGCCTTCCGCAGCCTGCAGCTGATGCCGGGCGTGGGGCCCAAGACCGCCGCGCGCGTGCTCGACGCCATCGAGGTCGCCACCGAGCCGCTGTTCGCGCTCGAATCGTTCGAGGCGCCGCCGGCCGCGGCCGAGGCGTGGCCGGAGTTCGTCGCGCTGGCGCGCGTGCTGATGGCGCCGGCCGCGCCGTGGCCGTCGGTCTTCGAGCAGGTGGTGGCGTGGTACCAGCCGCACCTGGAGCGCATGCACGACGACGCCCACGCGCGCGCCGCCGACCTGCAGCAGCTCGAGCGCGTCGCCGCCACCTACGCCTCGCGCGAGCGCTTCCTGACCGAGCTCACGCTCGACCCGCCCGATGCGTCGAGCGACGAATCCGGCGCGCCGCTGCGCGACGAGGACTACCTGATCCTGTCCACCATCCACTCCGCCAAGGGCCAGGAATGGAAGGCGGTCTACGTGCTCAACGCCGTGGACGGCTGCATGCCGTCGGACCTCGCCACCGGCACCACCGAGGAAATCGAGGAGGAGCGCCGCCTGCTCTACGTGGCCATGACGCGCGCGCGCGACCACCTGGACATCGTGGTGCCGCAGCGCTTCTACGTGCAGCAGCAAAGCGGCTTCGGCGACCGCCACATCTATGCCTCGCGCACGCGCTTCCTGCCCAACCGCGTGATGCCGCTGTTCCACAGCCGGGCGTGGCCGGAGCCGCCGCCGGTGCCGCAGGCCCCCGCCAAGGCTTCGCTGCCGAAGCTGGACCTCGGCAGCAAGATGCGCGACATGTGGCGCTAGCCGCCGCGCCTCAACACATTTCGGCGCATCACGGCACATCCCGGCGCATCTCAGCGCAGATCGGCGCTAATCAAGCGCCTCAGTGCACCGCGGCGCCCGCCGCGCGCGCCACCGCCACCAGCGCGCCCGCGCGCAACTGCGCGGCGATGGTCTCGATGTCGTCGGTCATGTAGCGGTCCATGTCCAGGAACGGCACGCGCTCGCGCACGAAGCCGAACACCGCGCGCCCGGCCGGCGACAGGTGCGCCACCGCCCCCGCCAGCTCGGCCGCCTGGCACGCGGCCAGCAGTTCCACGGCGAGGATGTATTGGTTGTTGTCGATGATGCGGCGCGCGTTGCGCGCGCCGATCAGGCCCATGCTCACCACGTCCTGGTTGTCGCCGTTGGACGGCACGCTCTGGATGCTGGCCGGGCTGCAGATGGTGCGGTTCTCGGCGATCAGCGCGGTGGCCGGATACTGCGCGCCGGCAAAGCCGCAGCTCAGTCCCTCGTTGGCCGCCGCCAGGAACGCCGGCAGGCCGTTGTTCAGGTGCGGACTCAGCAGGCGGTTCAGGCGGCGCTCGGACACCACGCCGAGCTGCGTCGCCGCGATGGCCAGGAAGTCCATCGCGAACGCCACCTGCTGGCCGTGGAAATTGCCGCCGTGGAACAGCTCGCCGTCGTCGAAGAACAGCGGGTTGTCGTTGGACGAGTTCAGCTCGCGCTCCACCACCGCGGCGCAGTGGCCCAGCGTGTCGCGCACCGCGCCCAGCACCTGCGGGATGCAGCGCAGCGTGTAGGCCTTCTGGATGAACACGCCGGTGCCGGTGTTCTTCTCGGCGCCGGCGCGCGTCTTCATCTCGCCGGCCAGCTCGCCGTGGCCGGACAGGCGCGTGGCGCCCGCCAGCAGCGCGCGCATGTTGGCGGCGGACTGCACCTGCCCGGGGTGCGGCTTGGCGATGTCGTGGCCGTGCGTCATGAAGGCGTCGGCCGAGGCGTTCAGCCCTTCGAGCGCCAGCGCGGCGATGATCTCCGCCTGCGTCACCTGCGCGCGCATGGTCTCCAGCAGCAGGCACGACATGCCGGTCATGGCCGAGGTGCCGTTGATCAGCGCCAGCCCTTCCTTGTAGGCCAGCTTGATCGGCTCGATGCCGTGCTCGCGCAGCACCTGCGCGGTGGGCGCGGTGCCGCCGTCGGCCAGCAGCACCTTGCCTTCGCCGATCAGCGTGATGGCGATGTGCGACAGCGGCGCGAGGTCGCCGCTGGCGCCGAGCGAGCCGACCTGCGGCACCGCCGGCGTGATGCCCGCTTCCACGTAGCGCAGCAGCTGCTCGATCACCAGCGGGCGCACCGCCGAATAGCCGCGCGCCAGCGCGTTGGCGCGCGCCACCATCATGGCGCGCACTTCCTCGCGCGCGAACAGCGGGCCCACGCCGGCGCAGTGGCTGCGCAGCAGGTTTTCCTGCAGCGCGCGGCCATGCTCGATGTCCACCCAGTTGTGGACCAGCTCGCCGAAGCCGGTGGACACGCCGTAGATCGGGATATTGGCCGAGGCCAGTTGCTCGAAGCGCGCGCGCGCATCGGCCACGTGCGCGCGCGCCGCGTCGTCCAGCCGCGCGGCGCCGCCGCGTGCCACCTGCGCCACCGCGGCGGCGGTCAGTTGATGTCCGTCGACCCGCACGGTCGCGCCGGCCTCCAGGGATACCTCGTTCATGGCTTGTTCCGGATGAGCTGTTCGGAGGCACGCCGGGCGGCGCGGGGCCGCGCGGCATGCAGAGCCCGCGAGTGTATCAAGAGATGCAGCCGGCGCCGGCCGCGGCCCGCCGGCGGCCCTTCATCGACCTTTCATGGGCCCTTCACAGGCCGTAGCGCTTGATCTTCTCGTACAGCGTGGCCTTGCCGACCTGCAGCAGGTCGGCCGCCTGGCTGACCGCGCCGCCGGTGCGCGCCAGCGTGTCGGCGATCACCGCGCGCTCGTAGTGCTCCATGCGCTCCTTGAGCGGCGTGGAGTCGTCCGGCGCGTCGGCGCGCGCGCCGCCCTCCGGCACGCCCAGCACGAGGCGGTCGGCGGCGTTGCGCAGCTCGCGCACGTTGCCGGGCCAGGCGCGCTGCATCAGCGCCTGGCGCTGCAGCTCGGACAGGATCGGCGCGGGCCGCTGGTAGCGCACCGCCGCCACCAGCATGAAATGCTCGAACAGCGGCACGATGTCCTCGCGCCGCTCGCGCAGCGGCGGCAGCGGGATCGTCACCACGTTGAGCCGGTACAGCAGATCCTGGCGAAAGGTGCCGTTGGCCACCAGCGTCTCCATGTCGCCCTTGGCCGCCGCCACGATGCGCACGTCGATGCCGATCGAGGCATTGGAGCCGAGCCGCTCCAGCGTGCCCTCCTGCAGCACGCGCAGCAGCTTGACCTGCAAGGCCAGCGGCATGCTCTCGATCTCGTCGAGGAACAGCGTGCCGCCCGAGGCATGCTCGAGCTTGCCCACGCGGCGCTTGCCCGCGCCGGTGAAGGCGCCGGCCTCGTGGCCGAACATCTCGCTCTCGAAGATGGCCTCCGGCACCGCGCCGCAGTTCAGCGCCACGAACGGCGCCTGGTGGCGCGTGGACAGCGCGTGCAGGCTGCGCGCCACCAGCTCCTTGCCGGTGCCGGTCTCGCCGTTGATCATCACCGGCACGTCGGTGGCGGCGACGTTGGCCACCAGCATGCGCACCTGCTCGATGGCCGGCGAGCGGCCGATGATGCGCGTGCCCGCCGCGGGCCCGGCCAGCTCGCGCCGCAGCGCGTGGTTTTCCAGCTCCAGCGCGCGCCGCTCGAGCGCGCGGCGCACGGTCTCGGTCAGGCGGTCGGCGCCGAACGGCTTCTCGATGAAATCGTAGGCGCCCTCGCGCATGGCCTGCACGGCCATCGTGATGTCGCCGTGGCCTGTGACCAGGATCACCGGCACGCCCGGCGCGGCGTTGCGGCAGTGCTGCAGCAGGTCCAGCCCGCTGGCGCCGGTCAGGCGCACGTCCGTCACCAGCACGCCGGGAAACTCGGCCGACAGGTGCGGCATGGCGGCTTCGGCCGAAGGCAGCGCCAGCACGTTGAAGCCAGCAAGCTCCAGGCTCTGCGCGGTAGCCTGGCGCACCAGGGGTTCGTCTTCGACGAACAGGACACGCAATCCGTCTTGCATGGCAATGCTCACTCGGTATGGGTAGGGGAAGCGGCGTCGGACGCCGCGGGCACCGCCCCGGCGCCGTCCGGCGCGGGCGCGCGCCGCAGCACCACCACGAACTCGGCGCCGCCGCCGGCGCGGTTGGCCGCGCTCAACTGGCCGCCGAACTCGCGCACGATGGAGGTGGAGATGGCCAGGCCCAGGCCCAGCCCCTGGCCGATTTCCTTGGTGGTGAAGAACGGTTCGAACAGCCGCGGCAGCGCGTCTTCGGCGATGCCGCCGCCATTGTCGCGCACCGCGATGCTGACGGTGTCGCCCTGCTCGCCGACCACCACCTCGACGCAGGGCGCCGCGGGCGCGGCGGCGGCCAGCGCGTCGAGCGCGTTGCCGAGCAGGTTGAGCAGCACCTGTTCGAGCTTGAGCTCGTCGGCCCACACCGCCGGGCCGGGCGCCGCCTGCAGGCCTTCCACCCGCAGCGCCACCGCGCCCAGGCGCGGCGCCATCAGCGCCAGCACGTGGTCGAGCGCGGCGCGCACCGGCACCGCGTGGCGGCGCGGGCGCGCCTTGCCGGCGAACAGCTTGAGCTGGCCGGTGATCTTGCCCATGCGCGCGGTCAGGTCGGCGATGGCGGCGAGGTTGTCGGTGGCGGCATCCAGCTTGCCGCGCTCGAGCAGCACGCGCGTGTTGTCGGAAAACGTGCGCAGCGCCGCCAGCGGCTGGTTCAGCTCGTGGGTGATGCCGGCGGCCATCTGGCCCAGCGCCGCCAGCTTGCTGGCCTGCACCAGCTCGTCCTGGGCCGCGCGCAGCTCGCTCTCGGCGCGGGTGCGCTCGGCCACCTCGGCCTCGAGCTGCTCGTTGATCGCCATCAGGTCGGCGGTGCGCGCCTCCACGCGGCGCTCCAGTTCGTCGTAGGCGGCTTCCAGCAGGCGCCGGCCGTACTCGATGTCGCGCGCGCGCTGGCGGCGCTGGCGCCAGTTGAACAGCAGCAGGCACATGCAGGCATAGGCCAGCGCCGCGCCCAGCGTGGCGTTGCGCGCGCTGGCCAGCACCGGGTCGAGCGCGGCCATCACCTGCATGGTCCAGTCGGCCGGGCCGACCTTGCGGCTGATCTCCAGGTAGCGCTCGGCGCCGCCGCCGGTGCCGATGCGCACCAGCCGCGCGCCGTGGCGCAGCACGGCCTGGGTGAGCCAGCGCGTCACCGGCGACTGCAGCGCCTCGAGCGGCAGCGGCCTGACCGCCTGGCCGTGGTACTGGCGCGTGCGGTCCAGCTCCGTCTGCAGCGCCGGCGGCAGCGGGCGCAGCGTGCGGTACTGCCAGGCCGGCACGGAGGACAGGAAGATCACGCCGTGGTCATCGCTCACCATCACCGGCTCGGTGCCGCCGGCGCCGGCGCGCTGGAACCACTCCAGGTTGAGCTTGACCACCGTCACGCCCACCACGCGCCCGCCCGACCGGACCGGCTGGGCGATGTAGTAGCCGGGCTCGTCGCTGGTCACGCCGATGGCGTAGAAGCGCCCGACCTGGCCGCGCGCGGCCATCTGGAAATAGGGCCGGAAGCGGTAGTCGGTGCCGACGAAGCTGCCCGGCAGGTCATGGTTGCTGGCCGCCAGCGCGATGCCGTTGGCGGCGATCACGTAGGTGGCCGAGGCGCGCGCGCGCCGGTTGACCTCGGCCAGGTAGCGGTTGGCCGCCGCCACGCGCGCGGGATCGTCGGGCGCGGCCAGCAGATCGTGTACGAAGGGATGGAGCGAGACCAGCGCGGGCAGGAACTCGTAGCGGTCCAGCGTGCTTTCCAGCGTGGCCGCGTAGCGGTCGGCGCGCGTGGCGGTGGTCTGCTGCAGTGCGTCGATGCCGCGCTGCACCGAGACCAGCCAGGTCAGCGCGCACAGCAGCAGCAGGCCGGCGGCCAGCGCCGCGGCAAATCCCCGCAGCGTCCCGCCGCCCTCGCCCGGCGCGTGCACCAGGCGGTCGGAAGCGGGATCATGCACGGCGAGGAAATCGTCGGAATGTGGCATCGGCGCATGCGTTGGGACACGCGCCGATGATAC
The DNA here is from genome assembly GCF_000395345.1 of Cupriavidus sp. WS. Lineage (NCBI taxonomy): Bacteria > Pseudomonadati > Pseudomonadota > Betaproteobacteria > Burkholderiales > Burkholderiaceae > Cupriavidus > Cupriavidus sp. WS. The sequence continues at coordinate 8,746 of NZ_AQPL01000266.1, forward strand.
CCGCTGGCGGGCGGCGCCGGCGGGCGCCGCGGCCGGCCCGCGGGCGCCGGCGGCGTCCTCAGCGGGCGCCGGTGCCGGCTTCGGCAAGTTCGGCCGTGCCATCGCCGCCGCCGCGCAGCACGCGGTCGAGCTGCTTGCGGTCGAGCTCGCGCTCCCAGGCCGACATCACCACCGTGGCCACGCCGTTGCCGACGATGTTGGTCAGCGCGCGGCACTCGCTCATGAAGCGGTCGATGCCGAGGATCAGCACCATGCCCGCCACCGGGATGTCAGGCACCACCGCCAGCGTGGCGGCCAGCGTGATGAAGCCCGAGCCGGTCACGCCGCTGGCGCCCTTGGAGGTGATCATCGCCACGCCCAGCACGGTGAACTGCTGCAGCAGCGTCAGCTCGATGCCGGTGGCCTGGGCGATGAAGATCACCGCCATCGTCATGTAGATGTTGGTGCCGTCCAGGTTGAACGAGTAACCCGTGGGCACCACCAGGCCCACCACCGACTTGGAGCAGCCGAGCTTTTCCAGCTTTTCCATCAGGTGCGGCAGCGCGGCTTCCGACGAGCTGGTGCCCAGCACGATCAGCAGCTCTTCCTTGATGTAGGCGACGAAGCGGAAGATCGAGAAGCCGGTGAAGCGCGCGATCGTGCCCAGCACCACCACCACGAACACGATGGCCGTGAAGTAGAACGTGCCGATCAGCTTGAGCAGCGGCACCAGCGAGCCCAGGCCGTACTTGCCGATGGTGAAGGCCATCGCGCCGAACGCGCCGAGCGGCGCGACCTTGGTGATGACGTGCACGATGTGGAAGAACACCTTGGAGACCTGCTCGACGAAGTCGAACACGATCTTCGAGCGGTCGCCCATCGCCGCCAGCGCCGAGCCGAAGAACATCGACACCAGCAGGATCTGCAGGATTTCGCCGTTGGCGAACGCGCTGAAGATCGTGTCCGGGATGATGTGCATGAAGAAGTCGACCGTGCTCTGGCCGTGCGCCTGCTTCACGTACTGCGAGATCGCCTTGGTGTCCAGCGTGGCCGGATCGATGTTGAAGCCCACGCCCGGCTTGAGCGCATGGGCGGCCAGCAGGCCGATCAGCAGCGCGAAGGTGGAGACGATCTCGAAGTACAGCAGCGCCTTGCCGCCGACCCGGCCGACCTTCTTCATGTCGCGCATGCCGGCGATGCCGGACACCACGGTACAGAAGATGATCGGCCCGATGATCATCTTGATCAGCTTGATGAACGCGTCGCCAAGCGGCTTCATGGCCACGCCGGTGTCGGGCCAGTAGTGTCCGAGCACGATGCCGACCGCGATGGCGAACAGCACCTGCACGTACAGGATCTTGTAAAAGGGTTTCCTCATGATGTCGTCCTCGGTGTTTTGACCGTGCCCGCCGCCGCGGCGGCGGCAGGATCGCGCGCCCTTCTCGACGAGGACGCGTCTGGCTTAAGCATCGCAACCGCCGTGCCAGCCCGGCGCCACGCGACAACCTCATGATTTCAAACGGGAATTCTCCAGGCGCAGGCGCGCGCACTCCGGCTTTCCGGAATTCCGGAAAGCGCGCGTCCGGGAATCCGTACGCCGGCGCCGGCATAGGTGCCCGTTACGCCACCCGCGAGCGCGGCCGCCACGTTCCCGCCCGGCGGCGCCGCGGCAAAGCGGTAAATCGCCGCGCGCAACGCCGTATAATTCAGGGCTTCCACCTGACCCAGCGGCCGGCGCACGCCGGGCACCAGCCTCCGGTGCCACAGATCGCCGACCTCCGCCGACACCCGACGACATCCGCCGAGCACGCATGAGCAGCTTCTACCAGCACCACGTTTTCTTCTGCCTCAACCAGCGCGACGACGGCCGGGCCTGCTGCGCCGACCACAACGCCCAGGCCATGCAGGAATACGCCAAGAAGCGCTGCAAGGCGCTCGGCATCAACGGCGAAGGGCGCGTGCGGATCAACAAGTCCGGCTGCCTGGACCGCTGTGAACTCGGCCCGGTGCTGGTGGTCTATCCCGAGGCCGTCTGGTACACATTCGTCGACGAGCACGACATCGACGAAATCATCGACAGCCACCTGGTGGGCGGCAAGCCGGTCGAGCGCCTGATGATCGACCGCTGAGCCGCCGGTCCGCGCCCGCCGCGCGGACACCCCTGAATCCCCGGCATCGCTGCAAGCCCCCGCGCCACCGCGCCGGCGCCAGCCATACCGCCATCTTCCGGTTTTCCATGAACGCGCATACCCAGGTACTCACCATCACCGGCCCGGCCGGCGCCATCGAACTCTCGGTGGACCTGCCGCAGGGCCAGGCGCCGCGCGGCCTCGCGCTGGTGGCCCACCCGCATCCGCTGTTCGGTGGCACCAAGGACAACAAGGTGGCGCAGACCCTGGCGCGCAGCTTCGTGCAGCTCGGCTACGCCACCGTGCGCCCCAACTTCCGCGGCGTGGGCGGCAGCGCCGGCACCCACGACAACGGCGTGGGCGAGCAGGACGACCTGCTCGCCGTGATCGACTGGATGCGCGCGCAGACCGGCTGGTCGCCCGAGGCCGCCACGCTGCCGCTGGCGCTGGGCGGCTTCTCGTTCGGCAGCTTCGTCGCCAGCCACGTCGCCCGGCGCCTGGCCGAGGCCGGCACGCCCGCGCAGCGCCTGGTCATGGTCGGCACCGCCGCCAGCCGCTGGCAGGGGG